>JAKVKZ010000003.1 GCA_022484565.1 Muribaculaceae bacterium | reverse complement strand
GCTTTTGCCTTCCCTTTGATAAAGCACTGCCAATGCGTTCAATTTCACTGAAAGATATGGCTCGTTGGCCTCAGGATTTTCTTTTTCCAACTTTCGGTCTATTTCCACCGATTGCAGCAACATCCGTTCAGCTTCATCGTATCGCTTCAATTCTTCATACAGGTATCCGAGTTTACTGAGCGTCATTCCTCTCTCATGCTCGTATGCCCCGGGGAACTTTGCGGTCTGTATGCTGTCTATCTCGTATGCCTCGGTCAACGCTTTCTCGCTTTCGGCAAACTCTTCTGTATCCATCAGAATCTGACCATAGTCGGTCAATACCTGCGATAAAAATATGTTGTATGTATCTTTGTCTTTCGATACCAGATTCCGAAGGACACTTATCGCTTCACCCATCATCTTTTTACCTTCTTCGTACTGCTTCTGCTCTCGGTAAAGCATTGCCATATCCTTCATTGCCAACGAATAATCCAATCCATACATATCAAGGGATTTATCAGCGAATTCCTTCCTTATTTCCAATGCTTCGGTCAACGCGTCCTTGCTCTTCTGGTATTCGATTTTTTTCAGATAAATCTCTCCAAGTTTCACCAGCACATTTGCCAGCTGGGCTTTGTCGGGCTTAGCCTCTTTCCGAAGGTTGTTCATTAGGATTGTCAGATATTCTTCAGCTTCGTTCTTGTAGCTTTGAGTGTTGCAGAAGTCGGCGTATGCGAATATGTTCTCGTATGTCGGCTCGTTGTCGGCAAGGGTTTTCAGCAAATTTCTTGCTTCGTCAAACTGGCCGAACGATTTCAGCATCGTTATCTGTGCAAGTATGTTGGCTTTGGCCTTACCTCTGTCTTCGGTTACGTCGCCTATATGTTTCTGGATTTTTTCAATCTTTTCCCTGCTGTCTTTTTCTTCTTTGAACGTCTTGATGTAGTCATCCACTATGTGCGATGATTTCAGCGTCTTTATCGCCTCATCGGCATCGCCATTGTCGAATAGCTGCTTGGCCTTGCTCATCACATCGTCAAGTTCACTTTCGTCAATGCGTGTATATTCCTCGGCATATTCGTCGATTTTCGTCAGCGAGTTGTCGTATTGCTGTCCTAAACTGTCAATCTGCGCCTGATAGTCCTTCTCTTTCAGCACATGCTGTGCAAGCAGTGCGCGAAGCCGTTTCTCCTCGCGGTCATGCTTGGCGGTCAGGTTGGCGAGCAGTTTCTCGTAGTTGGTGTTTTTCATCTTGTTGTAGGTCACTGCGTCACACATCACCAGCCGCAGCGTCCCTTTTTTCACCGACCAACTTTCGGCTTCGTCCTTATTGAAAAGCACATATCCTGCCTTTGTTGCGAATAGCAGCCTTATCGGGTCGCCCATCTTCGTGGTCTTCATCTTCAGCGTGAATGCGCCGTTCGCTCCGCTTATCGCTGGCGATGCCACCGTGCGGATGTTCACGTTTGCCAATGCTGTCTTCGGCTTCTTCCCGTTGTATTGGTAAGCCATGCCGTTTTGCGTGGTCCCTTGCGCCATCACGCTTATCGGCAGCATTAGCGCTATCAGTATCGCAAACCCATGTTTCATGGTCAATGGTTTAGTTTATTTTTTGTATATCATCACCTGCCAATCTGTCGAAATGTCGGAATTTTCCACCACCTCGTCTTTGTATCCTTCTTTGCTCACTGTCACCTTCGGCTGCACCACCTGCTTGCTCACTGGTATGCTTATCATGAAGTTTCCTTGTCCGTCGGTGGTCGTCGAGAGGCCCATCACACTTACTTTAGCGCCGTTAACTGGTTGACCGTTCTCGTCAAGCACCACGCCGCCGAGTTGTCCGAATGTGGCGTCACGGCTCACGTTAAGCGTTATTTCTTTGCCTTTGTCAAGCGCTATCACTGTATCAAGCTTTTTAAACCCATACAGGTCGAATGTCACGTGCACTTTCTCCCCGGCATATTTTCCAGGTATGTTCGTGAATGTCACCTTGCTTTCCTTGTTCTTCAGTGTGTCCTTCTTTACCTCGTTGTCAAGTTTGATGCCCACCACTGCGTCAGTAAGCGGCTGCAGGTTGGTGTTCAGCGGTGTCACTTCCTTCACGTTCACGTCGCAGCTGAACGGCTGGTTCTGCCTCCACACGAAGAATATCGCTGCCAGCACTGCAATTGCCAATATGGTCCGCAGTGCCACAATCTTGTACCAACGATATTTGTACCTGTTCCACAGATAATTGAAAGCGTCGGGCACGTCAATAATCATCGACACCACCCGCACTGCCGTCTTCCTGCGGCGGAAGAAAAGTGGCTCCTCGCCGTAGTCCTTTATGTTCACGCCCAGTATGTCATAGTCGGGGAACGCCTCTATCAGAACAGGGTTCAGGCATTCTTTCTCCTTGTCCTTGCTGTAAGGCTCGCCATCCACAATAAATGGGATTATCTTGTCCTTTTTCCCAGTCTTGATGAAGTGCGAAATCTCGCGTCCCACCCATTCCGACTTTGCCGAATTGGGCGAACATATCACAATCAGATAGTTGGCCTCATCAAGTTCCTTCGTCAGTCCATCAGTCAGTGTCGCTGTATTCAGGTCCGACATGTAGCGGAACACACGCAGTTTCTTTTTATCGATTTTCTTCTCTTCCGACTGCTCGTTGCGTACTACATTTGGCAGATGAAACGACTCCAATTTGCCCTGAAGCCATTTTGCCCATTTGTCATCGTGGCTATTGTAACTTATAAATGCAGAATATTTCATGTGTTTTAGTGTTAATTGAGTTCGGTATCAGCAATCACTGATTTATTAATTGCAAAGATAACAATTCTCTATTTTAATCAATAAAATATTGACTTTTTTCTGCCTAATATTCCTTGAATAATCACAATTTTTACAATTCCCAATATAAAATCCCATTTTCACTTTTCTTTTTTCCTTGACTGTTGCTGACAGTTTATTCTTATTTTGTCCATATTTTATCCAATCATAGTTCCTTGATATGTTGCCGGCATTGTCGCAGGTCAATATTTCGGTTAAATTTCTTCAACGCCTTTTGCCTATGTTTTTCAGTCTTAATTTTAGGCGAAAATCTTGACACTTGTGTGCAGCGCCTAACCGTGGACACCCTTGCAGCTATTTACGGTTCAGTGCGTTACGGGCGTTTTGGGTGTTCAGACACCATTCTGCAAGTTTTTTTCATAGGTATCGGGAATCTATAGGAATACTGCTTTTGGCGAAATCATGGGGGCAAACACCGGGAAAAATAAATTGGACACCTTTGCAACGCATCATTAATCAGCAAGTTACAGGCACTTTACCCCGTCCAAGCCCATTGGCAGAATCTCCACGAAAATCACACGTCACATTCGGTCATTTCCGTTACTGCTTTTTTGCCGTTTTTGCGCTGTATTAGTCCATAAAGCGCATTAATTATTCTATAAGTCAAATAGATTTATTGAAATCAGAAAAATAGTTGTATCTTCGTGTGTAATTTGGTCTTGAATATGAAAATCGGAGAAATTGACTTGGGCAACCGCCCCGTGATGCTTGCGCCTATGGAGGATGTTACTGACCCTTCTTTCCGCTTGATTTGCAAGGAGCAGGGTGCTGACATGGTTTACACGGAATTTGTGTCGGCCGATGCTCTGATTCGCAACATCAGCGCCACTGTGCGGAAAATGCAGATTAACCCTGCTGAACGTCCTGCTGCCATCCAAATCTATGGAAAGGAGATTGAGCCTGTAGTTGAGGCGGCTAAAATGGCTGAGCAGGTGCATCCTGATGTGATTGACCTGAATTTCGGCTGTCCTGTCAAGAAAGTGGCTTCCAAGGGAGCGGGAGCTGGTATGCTCCGCGACATCCCCAAAATGCTTGCCATGACCCGCGCCGTGGTCGATGCTGTTAATGTACCTGTCACTGCCAAAACTCGTCTTGGTTGGGATTGCGAGAACAAGATTATCGTCACTCTTGCCGAGCAGCTTCAGGATTGCGGAATCAAGGCTCTTACAATTCATGGACGCACCCGAAGTCAAATGTACACTGGCGAAGCTGATTGGACCTTGATTGGCGAGGTCAAGAATAATCAGCGGATGACCATTCCAATTATAGGCAACGGCGATGTCACTTCTCCTGAAATTCTCGTGGATAATTTTAATCGGTTTGGCGTTGATGGCATCATGATTGGACGTGCGTCTATCGGTGCACCTTGGATTTTCCGAGAAATGAAGCACTTCATGCGCACGGGCGAAAAATTGGTTATCTCTGATTCCGAAAAGATGTCGCTCCTCCGCCGTCAGATTCGCGAGAGCATCGACAATATTGATGAGCATCGCGGAATCCTTCACATTCGCCGTCATCTTGCTGCCACTCCTTTGCTGAAGGGCATCCCTAATTTCCGTGAGACCCGCATTGCAATGCTCCGTGCTGACACTTACGCTGAACTTGATGAAATTTTGAATCATATTGAACGTGACATTTTAAATAACAATTAAATCTTTTATGGAAATGATTAAGCACAATTTGATTTTCTTAGCTTTGTCCTTGCTGCTGTCTTTTGTAGCAAATGCTCAAGTACAGGCTGGTCGCCACGAACTTAAAGTTGGCGAATTCAAAAGCTTGTCGGTAGTTGACAATATAAGTGTCACCTATAGTTGCAATCCTGATTCTGCAGGTTTGGCTGTGTTCTTTTGTTCCGACGACATGGCCAAGCATCTGCTGATTGATAACAATGGACACGGTAAACTTTCTGTCCGTGTTGCCACTGATGCGGTCAACACTCCTGGTATGCCTTCAGTTCATGTTTACTCCACTTTTTTGCAGGAGGCCTCTAATGAATCCGACAGCGTTTTGAGGATTCTCAACATCGCTCCTGCCCCTTCCGTTAAATTAAAGCTTACCGACAATGGCAAGATTATCGCAAATGGATTGAATGCCACTGAAGTCGAGGCAAAAATCATCACCGGCAAGGGCTTGATTATTGTCAACGGCAAATGCAAAAAAGCATCTCTGGGTAACATGGGCACTGGCGAGGTGCAGGCCGACAAACTCGAAGCCACCGACGTGAATTGCAGTCTCACCGGCACTGGCGCTATCGGTTGCTGTGTCAATGGCGGCGTGCTTTCTGTAAAGGGCCTCGGTACTGGTAAAATCTACTATCGCGGCACCCCAAGTAAGATTAAGAAGTTCAAACTTGGTTCAATAAAGACTATTCCTCTCGACGAGAAGTAATTAGTCTACTCTTTTTTGTATAGAAAAGTTATATTTGCACTGATGAATGAGTTCAAACGGATTGTTGTGAAAATTGGCAGTAATGTGCTTGCCCGTGCCGATGGCACTCTCGACATTACTCGCATTTCTGCGCTTGTTGACCAAATCACTTCTCTTCACGCTTCGGGCATCGAAGTGATTATGGTCACTTCAGGTGCTGTCGCTTCCGGCAGAAGTGAGATGAAGGGCTTGGTATCACGCCACTTGGACAGCGTGTCGCAGCGTCAGCTTTATTCGGCTGTCGGACAGGCTAAACTCATCAACCGTTATTATGAGTTTTTCCGCGATCACGGCATAGTCTGCGGCCAAATTCTCACTACTAAGGAGAATTTTGCCACTCGCGAGTCGTATCTCAACCAAAAGCATTGCATGGATGTGATGCTGAATCAGGGTGTAATTCCTGTAATCAACGAGAACGACACCATTTCTGTCACTGAACTTATGTTCACTGATAATGATGAACTTTCAGGCCTTATCGCTTCCATGATGGATGCTCAGGCTCTTATTATCCTCAGCAACATTGATGGCGTTTTCGACGGTAATCCTGCCGACTCGGCTTCTCGCCTGATTCCTGAAATCTCCGCCACCAGCCGCATCAAGGCTGAATCATTCGTCCAGCCACAGAAATCTTCTTTCGGGCGCGGCGGTATGGCCACTAAATATGCTGTCTCACGTAAACTCGCCAACGAGGGTATCGCAGTATTCATAGCAAATGGCAAGCGCGACGACATTCTGCTCGATGTGCTTTCAGGCAGGCGCGAAGTGCCTTTCACCTTGTTCAAGCCAAGTTCTCATCCTGTTTCTGGTGTCAAAAAATGGATTGCCCACAGCGAGGATTTTGCCAAAGGTGAGATTCACATCAATGAATGTGTCTATAAAGTGCTGCTTTCTCCTTCTCCTGTCAGTCTGTTGCCTGTTGGGGTCACTAAGGTTGTCGGTGATTTTGAAAAGGGCGATATTGTGCGCATCATTGCCCCTGATGGCTCTCCTATCGGTGTGGGCCGTGCTGCCGTCGACAGCCGTCACGCTGCTGAGGTAGCTGGTCAGCAGGGCGGAAAGCCGATTATTCATTACAATTATCTTTACATGGATTAGCCTGATGCACCACTTTCTGCTCATTCTATCTTTGGCTTTGGCACTGCTTCCTTCGCTCGGCAAAACGGATGGTTGCCGTTATGGCACTAAAATAGATGTTTGTCGCAAAAGTCTTGCTGATGCCAAGCCGTCAATCAGGATTCTGACCGACTCTGTCGTGGGCGATTCCGCTAAAATCAGCTATTCTCCTGCACGTTGCCTTTCAATGGATTGGGATTTCGCCGTAATGGACTTTTATAAAGGTAAATTCTGTGGCGAAAGCTATTTGGCATCTTCTGCTGTTAACGATTCTGCTGCATTCAATGCGGTCAAATCCCGTCTTACTGACCTTTTCGGTGAACCTTTAAGGGTTGACACTGGCAGCAAGTCTGTTCGGCTGCTTTGGCAGGACAGCAAAGCTAATTTAGCCGTTCTTCAATATTACCGTGAAAAGGACAAAAATGGATTGGATAAGTTTGTCACTCATCTTTATTTCTCCAAATCTCTACGTGGCAAGCGGAACTATCAGGATTTCATGCGCAATGAAATCAGTATTTCGGTTGGAGCTGGCGTGCTCTTTTAGCCGTTTCTCGTCTGACCTTCGCCTTCTATCAGGTACTTGTATGTTGTGATTTCCGGCAGTGCCATCGGTCCGCGGGCGTGAAGTTTTTGCGTCGATATTCCTATTTCTGCCCCGAATCCGAACTGTCCGCCGTCGGTGAATGCCGTTGACACATTTGTATACACACACGCAGCATCAACTTCTTTCTCGAATCTTTCGCTTGCGGCCTTGTCTTCTGTCACTATGCATTCGCTGTGTTTCGATGAGTATTTTGCTATGTGAGCCAATGCCTCGTCCAAATTTGCCACCACATGCAGCGACATTTTATAGTCTAAATATTCTGTGCCCCAGTTTTCTTCTGTGGCATGTTCTATCAGCGGATATTTGCCTTCAAGTGCTTTATATGCCTCATCGTCGGCGTAGATTATCACATTCTTCGTGGCAAGCGGTGCCACAAGTGCTTGCAGGTCAGCTATGCGGCTGCGGTCAATCAGCAGCGAGTCCATTGCGTTGCACACGCTCACGCGCCTTGTCTTTGCGTTGAATATGATTGCCTTGCCCTTCTCAATATCTCCCGATGTGTGGAAATATGTGTGGCATATTCCTGCTCCGGTTTCAATCACCGGCACTTTGGAATGGTCACGTACAAAATGTATCAGTCCGCTGCCTCCACGTGGAATTATCAGGTCGATATAGCCCACCGCATTCATCATTTCTGCTGCGGCTTCATGTGTAGCTGGAAGCAGAGTTGCTGTATTTTCGTCAAGTCCTTCTTCTATTAGGACTTTGTGGATTAGCTCAAGTATTGCGCAGTTGGAGCAATCTGCGTCGGCACTGCCTTTCATTATCACGGCATTGCCGCTTTTCAGGCACAGCGAGAACACGTCGAAAGTCACATTCGGCCTTGCCTCGTAGATTATTCCTATCACCCCGAATGGCACGCTCACTTTCTTTATTGTCATTCCGTTTGGGCGCGTCATGGTGCTTAACACTTTGTTGAGCGGTGATTCCAGTTCTGCCACTCGCCTCATGTCGCTGGCTATTCCTGTAAGGCGTTCGGCGGTAAGTTTCAGCCTGTCGTATTTTGGGTCGTCCTTGCTCATGCGGTCAAGGTCTTCACTGTTGGCGGCAAGCAAAGTTTGTTGCGATGCGTCTATTGTGTCAGCCACATGACGCAGCACTTTGTTTATTTTGGTGTCGCTCACAAGGTTCAACTGCCGTGATGCGGCTTTCACTGCTATGAATGTATCGTTAAGCATAATTGTCTCCTTTGTTATTTCTCGGCAAAGTTACAAAAAAATGCAATAGCACTCATTTTTGCTCTGTCTTTCTCATTTTTTCATTTGCGTTTCGTATAAAAATATGTGCTCTTTTTGATGATTTTTAAATTAAATTCGGCTTTTTCTGATAAAATGTAGCTGATTATTTGGATTATATGAAATTATGTTGTATCTTTGATAAAGTGAATTATAAAAAATTTCTCCCTAATTAATAAACCTTTATTTTTACTATTATGAAGCATTTCTTCTTGATTGCTGTCGCGTTGTTTGTTGTTTCATCCAACGTTTACGCAGCTCAAATCTCTGAAAACGAAGCTATGGCTCGGGCTTCTGCTTTTGGCGCCAAGGCCGTTTCTTCCCGTTTGATGAGTACTGCGCGTACATCCTCTGCGATGACGCTTGCCTACACAGCTAAAGCTGCCACTGCAAGTGACAACTGCTTCTACGTTTTTAACCGTGGCGAAAACGACGGTTATATCATTGTTTCTGCCGACAGCCGCGCAAACTCCATTCTTGGCTACGCCGACAGCGGCTCGTTCGACTATAACAATATGCCGGAAAATATGCGCTGGTGGTTCAGCGAATACCAACGTGAAATTCAGTATCTCATCGATCATCCTGAATTGAAAGCTGCTGGTTCTGCTATTCCAAAATGTGTTTGGACTAAGGAAAAGGTGACTGCCCTCCTCGACACCACCGTTTGGGACCAGAACAGCCCATTCAACGATGATTGCCCTGTCTATACAGGAACTACTAAGGCTTACACTGGCTGCGTTGCCACCGCCATGGCACAAGTGATGTACTTCCACAAATGCCCAGTCACTGGCACGGGCAGCACAAGCTACACTTCCAAAACCCATACATTGTCACTCTCTTCAACTTTCAGCGACCACACTTACGATTGGGCTAACATGCTTCCTATTTACACCGCCAACGCCACCACTGCGCAGAAGGCTGCCGTTGCCTTGCTGGTAAAGGATTGCGGCTATGCTGTCAACATGGATTACGGTTCCACTAGCGACGGCCAAAGTTCTGCTTCAGGTTTTTCCACTCCTATAGCTCTTACCACCAATTTCGGTTACGACAAGGGAATCTCCTGGAAGCAGCGTGATTACTATTCCATTTCCGAGTGGGACAGCATTCTCCATGCTGAAGTTTATGCCAAACGCCCTGTCCTCTATTTTGGCGCAACTGGTTCTAAAGCAGGTCATGCTTTTGTGCTCGACGGATACACTCCAGATGGCTACTATCACATCAATTGGGGCTGGAGCGGTATGAGCAACGGTTATTTCCTCACCACGGCCCTCACACCTCCACTTCAGGGCATAGGAGGCTCCACTTCTGGTTTTAATTATGGCCAGACAATCACTGTCGGAATACAGCCGGCTACTGCTTCTCCTGTCCTGCAATATGAAATCTTGCGCTATAAAGGTTTAGCTCTTGACACTGCTGTGGTCAAAGGTTCTGCTGTCAGCATCCCTTGGCAAATATCCAATCAAAGTATAGGAAACGACTTGACATGCACTTATTTGGGCTTCCGTCTTTTCAATTCTCAGGGAGCAGAAGTGGATAATTATATTTATGCGGGCACCACTCTTTCAGCTCCGACGGTAACAATGTATAAAGGCAGCATGAGCTATAAAATATCAGGCGCTACCGCTAACTACACCGCTCCCTCGGATTTAGCGGCTGGAGAATATCATCTATATTTCCAATATATGGATGCGTCAAACGTTTGGCACAATATCAGGATGCCTAACACTATGGCCCGTTATATAACCTTGACTGTCCGTAACGACAGCAACATCTATTCCACTAAGGTCGCTTATGCTCTCGCTGCCAACAATATCAAGCAGAACACCAAACTCTACTACAACAAGCGTTCATCTATCACCACCACCGTCACTAATATTGGCGATAGCTACAATGGAGCCATTTATCTCAAGCTCTTTGCTGTCACCGGTGCCGCACCTGAGTTGACCGCTACCAAGGGTATAAGTGTAAAGAGCATCTCTTCCACTGCTTCGTTCACTTCCGACCCTTATGTTATCAGCCTTGATAAAGGCTCTTCGCAGGATGTCACCTTCAAGGAGACCATCACTGCAGCTGCCGGCAATTATGTCCTGCGCATCACCGATGCCAATGGCAACGCCATCAGCTCCGATGTTAATGTCACTGTCAATGCTGCCCCGGCTGCTGCTGCCCTTGCAGTCACAGCTACTTCCTTCCCTGATTATCCAAATAACATTGTTCCTAAGGACCACTTGAAACTTCAGGCTGTCATCACTAACACTGGCGGTTACTATTCCGGCACAATCAACGGTTACATTTTCAATACTTCAATGGGGACTTCCCTTACGGCAATTGACCCTCAGGTTCTCATGATTGATGCCAATGAAACCGATACTCTCAATTTCACCGGTAACTTCGCAGCAGGCATATCAGGCACAAGCTATGTGCTTTATCTGCGTGATGTCACAGGTGCTGCTTGGCTCACCCCTTCCAACAAAGCACAGATTACTTTCACGCTTACCACCCCTACTTCCGTAAGCAATGTGGCTGCCGAGGGATTCAAGGTGTATCCTGTTCCTGCCGTCGATGTCCTCAATGTCGAGGCTGGTGCTGCTATCAGCAATGTCACCGTTTATTCAGTCACTGGTGCTCAGGTCATCAACGCTGCTGTTGACGGCAACGATGTCGCTCTCAACATTGCTGCTCTCCCTGCCGGCTCCTACATTCTCAAGGCGCAGACTGCTGCTGGCACCGTCGTTAAGCGCTTTGTCAAGAAATAGCATTATTTTAACGTATTTATAGCTGGCTGGCGGCCACATTTTCTGAAAAATGTGGTTGCCAGCCTCTTTTCTGGAAAAATCCCGCCCAAAAATTTGGAAATTCGTCGTGTACGCATTATCTTTGTAAGACTTACTTAATTGTTGACAATATACCCTAATCAAAAAATAAAATTTATTATTGTTATGAAGCATTTTCTTCTCATTGTTGCAGCTATCCTTGTTGCTTCTTTTAGCATCAACGCTGCCCAAATTTCCGAAAATGAGGCTATGACAAAAGCCGTTGCATTTGGTGCAAAGGCCGTCTCTTCTCGTTTGATGAGCAATTCGCGCACTTCCACGATGTCGCTCGCCTACACCGCAAAAGCCGCTGCGTCAAGCGACAATTGTTTCTATGTTTTCAACCGTGGCGAAAACGACGGCTATATCATCGTTTCGGCTGAGGACCGTTCTTACCCTGTTCTCGGTTACACCGACAGCGGCTCGTTCGACCCCAACAACATGCCAGTAAACATGCGTTGGTGGTTAGGTGAATACCAACGCCAAATCCAGTATCTCATCAATCATCCTGAAATAAAGGCTGTTGGTACTGCCAATCCAAAATACATCTGGACCACCGATAAAGTCACTGCTCTGCTCGATTATATAGTCTGGAATCAAGGCGCCCCTTTCAACAATATGTGCCCTTCAGGTACTTACAACAATAACGGTACCACTGTCACCGACCATTATTACACTGGTTGCGCTGCCACTGCAATGGCACAGATCATGAGATTTCACCAATGGCCAGTCAAAGGCACTGGCTCGCACAGTTATAAGTTCCTCCCTAGCGGTGCCACTGATTCTGTTGCGCTTTCCTCAACTTTCAGCGACCACACCTACGATTGGGCTAACATGGAGCCTATCTACAATTCCACTTCCACCGATGTCCAGAAGTCAGCTGTCGCTCAGCTGATGAGTGATTGTGGCATCAGCCTCGACATGATGTATAACATCGACGGTTCCGGTCAAAGCGGTGCTACCACTTACATGCCTGCCATTGCACTTCCCAAATATTTTGGCTATGATGCCGGCATTAAGTTATTGTGTCGTGATTACTACTCCAAGGCAGAATGGGACAGCATACTTCATTCTGAAATCTATGCAAAGCGTCCTATTCTTTATTCAGGCAGTACTTCTTCAGGTGCTGGTCATGCTTTTGTCTGCGACGGATATGCTCCTGGCAACTACTATCATATCAATTGGGGCTGGGGCGGTTTGAGCAACGGCTATTTCCTTTCCACTGCTCTTGACCCTGAGACTCAAGGAATAGGGGGGTCCATGTCGGGTTACAACTTTAACCAATTCATAACTTGCGGCATCCAGAAAGCTACTGAAAATCCCGTAATAGATTATCAGCTCGCCATGGACTATTTATATTGCGATTCCACCAAAGCCGTAAAAGGCGCTACTATTCCTGTTAATTGGTATATTAGAAATTGTGGATTGAACGATGTCTCTACATCTGGCATTGCCGTAATTCTTTATGATTCTAATGGCCAGATTGTTGACAAATCTAATGATTATGGAAGCTACATACTGCTTAGCGGTGGTGGCGTCGGTACGGCCACTGATTTTAGAATCCCGACAACTCTTGCCGACGGAACCTACAAAATCTATTTCTGCGCTAAGATTGATGGAGAAACTAATTGGCGCAAATGCCGTGTTCATATCGGATATCTTCCTTACATCACTCTCACTGTCTCAGGTAACAATGTCACTATTGTTGGGACTAATCCTTCAGCTCTGTCAACATCATCTGTTGTAGCCGATACTAAGGTTTACAGCAATAAAACTTCGTTAATCACTGCTACCATCAACAATACTGGTTGCGAATACAAGGATGTCGTTCATTATGAGTTGTATGCAGTCACATCTGATGCTCCGGCTTTGGCTCCTACCAAAAATGCATCACTCAAGTCTGTTTCCTCTACAGTTTCCTACGCTTCTAGCTTTTATTTAGTTGATATCCCTGAAAATTCTTCCACTTCCATCACCTTCAAGGAAAGCGTTTCGAGTCCAGCCGGCAATTATGTGCTTCGTATTCTCGACAAGGATGGAAAGGTAATCAGCAGCGACCAGAACATTACCGTTCTTAACACTCCTGCTGCTGCAGTTCTATCATTAACCACGCCTATCTCATTCCCGCCTTTCCCTACAAACAACGTTCCTAAGGACCAGATGAGACTTGAAGCTTCCATCACCAACACTGGCGGTTATTATGCAGGTGCCATTACCCCTGTCATTTTCCCTGAATCTGGTGGCTCAGCATTGGCTGGTCTGGATGCTGTTAATGTGACAATTGACAGTGCCGAAACTAAGGTGATTGATTTCACTGGAATTTTCAACGAGGGCGTTGAAGGAACTAAGTATCTAATTGCTGTTTTTGATGCCAACTATAATCAAATCGGCAACGGGCTTGTATTCACCTGTGGAATTGCTACTTCGATAGGCAAGGTTGCAGCCGGCAGTTGCAGCATCTATCCTGTTCCTGCTTCCAGCGTTCTTAACGTAGAAGCTGGCGCGGCAATCTCCAATATAGCTGTTTATTCAGTCACTGGTGCTCAGGTAATCAGTCAGGCAGCTTCTGGTAGCAAAGTCTCCCTTAACGTGGCTTCCCTGTCTGCTGGGTCTTACATCCTTAAGGCACAGACTTCTGATGGCATCGTTGTTAAACGCTTCATCAAAAAATAATTAATATTTATTTTGAGCTTATTTCAGCCACGGGGGTAAATCTTCCGTGGCTGTTTTTTCATGCAGCCCGCTAATTCCGAAATTATTAGTATCTTCGCATAAATTATTATCCTGGCAATGGCAAAAAAGGTACTTATAACTGGTGCTGGCGGTTTTATCGGTGGATTTATCGTCGCTGAGGCCCTCAGGCGTGGTCTCGACACTTGGGCTGCTGTCCGCCCGTCAACTAAGCGTGACTTTCTCACCGATCCGCGCATTCATATTATTGAATTGGATTTCACCAATTCCATCACTTTGAAGCAGCAGATAGCTAAGGCTGTCGACGAATTCGGGCAATGGGACTATGTCATTCACAATCTCGGTGCCACCAAATGCACTAATTTCAGCGATTTCAATAAAATAAACTATTCCTATCTGCGCACTTTTGTCGATGTCTTGCGTGGCATCAATGCTGTTCCCGAGGCTTTCCTCCTGATGAGCAGCCTCAGCGCTATGGGAGTTGGCGATGAAGTCAACTATTCTCCGTTGACCACTGCCATGATTCCGCACCCCAACACCCGTTATGGTGTGTCGAAGCTTAAAGCCGAAACTTATTTGCAGACTTTGGAGAATTTCCCCTACATCATTTTCCGTGGCACCGGCGTTTATGGCCCGCATGAAAAGGACTATTATCTTATGATGAAGTGTATAAAACGTGGCTTCGATTTCAGTGTCGGCATGAAAAAGCAGATGCTCACTTTCATCTATGTCAAGGACCTTGCGGCTGCCATGTTCGATGCTCTTGATGCTGGCGCTAAGCGCAAGGCTTATATCATCTCCGAACCTCGTGCCTACACTCAGAAGGAGTTCCGCGCAATTGTAGCAAAAGAACTTGGCAAAAAGGTGGTGATTCCCGTCTGCTGTCCAATGTGGATTGTCTATCTGGTCTCGCGCATTGCTGAGTGGTTTGGCGTTCTTACCATGAAGCCAAGCACTCTCAACCGCGACAAGTATAAGATTATGAAGCAGCGCAATTGGAATTGCGACATCTCCGATGCGCAGCGCGATTTTAATTTCAATCCTCGGTATTCCCTTGAGCAGGGCGTGCATGAGGCTATTGAATGGTACAGGCAAGAGGGATGGCTATAACATGCCTTTCATTTGCTATTATAATGTAATTTTAATCATAATGAAATATTCATTATGCGATTTTGCAGTAACTTTGCAGTCAAATGATTGATTTCACAAAAATTGTTCGGCCTCTATTCATGCGGCGCATTGATGAATTTCGGCGCTTCAGATACCGCTGTGAATCCGTGCAGCGCGGCCAGTTGCGTAGGTTGCTGACCCGTGCGGCCAAAACTGAGGCGGAACGACGATTCAATATTCATCCGGGGCTTAGCTACGAAGAGTTTCAGTGCCGTATGCCATTATCCTCTTATGAGAATTTGCGCCCCTACATAATGCGCATGATTGATGGTGAGCGTAATGTGCTTTGCCGTGGCACCGTTAAGAATTATGCCCAGTCTTCGGGCACGAGCGATGGCAAAAGCAAGTACATTCCTATAAGCCGCGATTCATTAAGCCGATGCCATTACAAGGGCAGTTTCGATGTTGTGGCTCAATATCTAAATATGAACCCCGATAGCCGTCTGTTTTCAGGCAAAGGCCTGATTCTCGGTGGCAGTTTCGCCAACGAGTTGCAATTGCCTGATGGCGTTCATGTGGGTGATTTGTCGGCCAATCTTATCAGCAATATTAATCCGCTTGCCAACTTTTTCCGTGTTCCAAACAAGAAAATCGCACTTATGCCTGATTGGAGCGAAAAACTCCCTGCCATTGTCGAGGCAAGCATAAAGGAAAATATCACCAGCATTTCAGGTGTGCCTTCTTGGATGCTCACTGTGCTTCGCGAGGTGCTAAAGCGCACTGGAGCAAGCTCCATCCACGATGTTTGGCCTAATCTTGAGGTGTTCATGCACGGCGGCATCAGTTTCGACCCTTATCGCGCTCAGTACGATGCCATCTGCGACCCTTCCAAAATGCACTATATCAACACCTACAATGCCTCCGAAGGTTTCTTCGCCGTGCAGAGTTCTCCCGACAGCGATGATATGCTTCTTCTGCTTGATGTGGGTGTGTTCTACGAATTTATCCCTATCGACTCAGTTGGCACTGAAAATGCTCGCGCCATTCCTGTCTGGCAGGTTGAGCCGGGCAGAACTTATTCGCTCATCATCACTGCCAATAATGGCCTTTGGCGTTATGCCATCGGCGACACCGTTACAGTAACCCAGATTCAGCCGGTCAAAATCCGTATTGCTGGCCGCACCAAAAGCTACATCAATGCCTTCGGCGAGGAATTGATGGTGCACAATGCCGAAGCGGCCGTCGCACGTGCCTGCAGCGACACTGGAGCCGAGGTGGCGAATTTCACTGCCGCTCCTGTTTATGCCGATTCTTCCAGCCACGGTCATCACCAGTGGCTCATCGAGTTTTCTCGCCGTCCTGGCGATATTGAGCGTTTCGCCGATTCACTCGATTCGCATCTCCAAGAGGTAAATTCCGATTACGAGGCTAAGCGCAGCAAGGGTATTTTCCTCGACCGTCTGACCATTGTCGAAGCTCGTCAAGGTCTGTTTGTCGATTGGCTCGCCAGCACTGGCAAACTCGGTGGTCAGCGCAAGGTTCCACGCCTTTCCAACGACCGTGTCCTTATCGACCAATTGCTAAAAATGAATGAGAATTCCAATAAATAACTGAAAAAATGAACATCAAAATGAGAATCGCCACCATAGTTTGCTGCTTGGCTATATCCGTCGCAGCGGTGGCTAAAACGCCTAAGTATATCTTCTACTTTATAGGCGACGGCATGGGTATGTCGCATGTTATGACCACCGAAGCTTACAATCGCCTCGTTCTTGGCAACCACCAGCATATTCTGATGATGCAGTTCCCGGTCGCTACCATGGCAACCTCTTACTCCTTCAACAGCCCTATCACTGATTCTGCCGCTGCCGGCACAGCTCTTGCCACTGGTCACAAAACCAATAACGACATGATTGCCATGTCGCCCGACACTGTGGCCGTGAGCAGCATTGCCCAGGAATTGAAATCTCTTGGCTATGGCATTGTCATTGCCACTTCCGTTCCGCTCGATGATGCCACTCCTGCCGTTTTCTATGCTAATCAGCCTTCTCGCAGAATGTTCTATGAAATCGACAAGCAATTGCCTCTTAGCGGTTACGACATGTTTGTCGGTGGTTCTCTTCGTGGCACCAAATCAAAGAATGGGCCGACCGATGCCATTGAACGCATTCAGAAAGCCGGCTACACCATTGCGTATGGTGCTGACCAGTATGAAAAGATTAAAGGCAAAAATAAGCTCGTACTTCTAAACAACGATTCCACAAGCGAACAGTTTGGCTACACCATCGACAGCATTCGCCAGAATCTTCATCTGCCTTACATCACCAAGGCCTGCATCGAGCATGAAATGAAATTCTCCCCTGATAAGTTTTTCATGATGATTGAGGGTGGAAATATCGATTGGGCTGCCCATGCCAACGACGCTGCTGCCGTTGTGAAGGAAGTTCTCAACTTTAATGAGGCTATCCGCGAAGCCTATAACTTTTACCTGAAGCATCCTGACGAAACTCTTATCCTTGTCACTGCCGACCACTGCACTGGCGGTTTGCAGATGGGTAACGACTATCATCAAATGTATGCCAATCTCAAAAATTTCGATTACGAGCGCATCTCGCTTCAGGCTTTTGGCCGCCTTTGTGAAAAATGGATAAAGAATGGCACAATGAAGGATTGGGAAAAAATGAAAATCTATTTGCAGGATAATCTCGGACTTTATGGCCCCGTAAAGGTTTCAGATGCTCAGGACAAGGAGATTCAGGAGGAGTTCCGCAAGGCTTTTGTTCTTGGCAATAATGTTGACAAAAAGACTCTCTATGCCACTTACAGCAATTTCGTCGCTAAGGTCTATAATGTTTTCGACGACTGCAATGGTATCGGTTGGACCACACATAGCCATGCTGGTGATTTCACTCCTGTTTTCGCCATCGGCGCAGGTTCTGAAATATTTCAGGGTGTCAACAACAACACTGACCTCCCGAACAAAATCCGCAAACTCACTGGATTAAAGGTACAATAGCGTTTTGCACAAATTCTGAATATTTGGAAAAAGAAATAAATCATCATATCTGCTCAAAACCAACGACACTTTATGTGAGTGACCTCGACGGCACTTTGCTCAATAGCGATTCGCTGATTAGTCCGCGCAGTGCTGAAATACTGAATGAGCTGATTGGCAATGGCGTTATGTTCACCATTGCCACTGCCCGCACTCCAGCCACTGTTGTCCCGTTGCTTGGTGGCATGAATCTTAATTTGCCGGCCATAGTGATGGCTGGAGCTGCCATGTGGGACAATTCCCGTAAGGATTACCTCAACACTAACGCTTTCGATGAGGAAACTGTTGGACAGGTATGCTCCATCTGTGAGGATGCCGGTATTCATCCTTTTGTTTATCGTCGCCATAAGGGACAACTCGAAGTTCATCATTTTGGGGCAATGTCATCTACCGAAAGCAATTTTGTGGAGGAGCGCAGCCATTCTGTACTGAAGCGCTTTGTCCTTGATGAGCCTGATTATGTGCATTCACGTGGCGAGGCTTTGCTGATTTTCACCATGAACGAATATGAACGCCTTATGCGTGTCTATGAGCGTATCAGCAGTGAAGTCACTTGCTCTTCTGTATGTTATCACGACATCTTCGGACCTGAAACTGGGCTGATGGAGGTTTACTCTTGTGGAACGTCGAAGGCTGAAGCCATTCGCCGGCTTGCCAATGACGTGAATGCTGACAGGATTGTCGTCTTTGGCGATAATCTTAATGATTTGCCTATGCTTGAAATTGCTGATTACAGTGTTGCCACTGCCAACGCCGTTGAGGATGTGCGGAATGTCGCCGATGAGGTGATTGGCTGCAACGATGCCGACAGTGTGGCACTATGGATTCAGCACGATGCAGGGCAATATCCACAATTTTAAATCGTTATTACGTTATTGACTATAATTCGATTGCTTGCATGAAGCTGTTTTCTCACGACATATACGATTCCCGCAGAATATGGAAGATTGTGTTCATCATCATCTCTCTTGCTTTGGTGACGCTGTTTATCCATATTTCCAATAATCTTGTCAGCGACCTTGCCTCTCAGGAGAGGGAACGTATGGAGATTTGGGCAGATGCCACCAAGGAACTTGCCACTATGAACAGTTTGGACAATGCGCCAACCGACAGTCTCGGCAATCCTCTTCCAGGCTACGGCATGACTCAGGATGTGGATTTCCTTCTGAGCATCATTCAGCGTAACCACAATATTCCTGTGCTTCTTGTCGATAATCACGGCGAAATTCTTCTTCACCGTAATTTCAAGCTTCCTGACCCTGTCGACAGCCTCAACCCATTGAACATTTCACCTGTCAACAAGGCTTTTCTGCAAAAGAAGCTGGCGAAATTGAAGGGTACAAAAAATCAGATTGTAATCCAGATTGACAAACATAATCGCCAATATCTTTACTATGAGGATTCCACTTTGCTGAAGCGTCTGGCTTACTATCCTTACATTCAGCTTGCTGTTCTGTTTATTTTCGTCATCATCGTGTACTTTGCGCTGATAAGCATCAAAAAGGCAGAGCAGAACAAGGTGTGGGTTGGTCTGTCGAAAGAAACTGCGCATCAGCTTGGCACTCCTATTTCTTCGCTCATGGCATGGATGGAAATGCTTGATGCATCCGACGTTGACAAGGATATTGTCTCGGACATGAACAAGGATGTGCATCGGCTTTCTGTTATTGCCGACCGTTTCTCCAAAATAGGCTCCAAACCTGAAATGGAACTTGCATTCATCAATCAGGCCATTTCCGACGGATTGGAATATATGCGCTCCCGCATTTCTTCACGCGTGAAGCTCACCCTTCATTTGCCTGACGACGATTGCGGCGTGATGCTTTGCCAACCATTGTTTGCTTGGGTAATGGAAAACCTTACCAAAAACGCAGTTGATGCCATGCAGGGCGATGGAAAAATAGATGTCACAGTGAAGCATTCCACTGGAAAAATGATTTTTATTGATGTAAAGGACACAGGCAAGGGCATTGCACGCAAAAATTTCAAGACGGTGTTCAATCCTGGTTACACCACAAAAAAACGTGGCTGGGGACTTGGTCTTACTTTGGTCAAGCGTATCATTGAGGAATATCATGGCGGTCACATCTATGTGAAGGAATCAGAACTGAATCAGGGTACTACTTTCCGTATCGAACTCCCGCAAGTTAAGGCTGAATAGGTTATTTTTCGCATTTCCTTGCATAATTGCAGGTCTACGGCAGTATATTTGTCTATGATTTTATAATGTCAAATTTTGAATATTTTTTCTGTTATGCATCAAATCTTAAATAATTATTCCATGCTCGAATCGGCTGTCCCCGCAATCTTTCTAATGGTGAAAACCTTGTACACATGTGTGCAGCACCTCTCCGTGAACACCTTTGCAATTATTTTAATATAAGTTAGTTAAGTGCCGTTTTGGGTGTCCAAACCCCCATATGAAAAAATTTTTCATATCCAGTCCACCGTTTCAAGCGTTTTTTATGAAATTTCCCAAGAATTAAATTAATAAATATCGACTATATGAATATGATAGTAGCCTCACTTGCACGTTTAAATAAATAGTCTTTCCGTTTCACAAACTTATTTTCTGATTATTCCCGATTTTTAGCTACATTTGCACACAATGACGCTCAACAGCATTTCCATATTGAACTTTAAAAATATTGCCGAGGCGAATCTTGAGTTCTCGCAAAAAGTGAACTGCTTCACCGGCAATAATGGCATGGGCAAGACCAATCTGCTCGATGCGATTTATTATCTTAGCTTCTGCAAAAGCTGCACTAATCAGGGTGATGCGCTTGTCATCAACGACCAGTCCGACATGATGCTTCTTCAGGGGCATTACACTCGCAGGGATGAGCCGATGAATATATCGCTTGGATTGCAGCGCGGAAAGAGAAAAGTGCTGAAACATGATGGCAAGGAATATCAAAAGTTGAGCCAGCACATAGGCCTTTTGCCGATTGTGATGATTTCTCCTATGGACTGGGAGCTGATTCGCGGGTCGGGTGAAGAACGCCGCAGGCTTATGGATCAGGTTATCTCGCAAAGTGATAGTGAATATCTGGCTGCTCTGATTTCTTACTCTAAGTCGCTTACTTCACGCAATGCGCTTATCCGCCAAGGTTATCGCGACCAGATTCTATTCGATACTTTTGAATCACAGATGTGCCGGGCCGCTGCCATAATCCATGAGGCACGCGCCAAATGGATTGATGACTTTTCTCCGATTTTTCTCGATTATTACCATTCCATCTCTGGTGGCTCTGAATCTGTCACTATCACTTACAACAGCCATCTCAATTCTTCCGATATGCAAAGCATCCTTTCAGCTAACCGCGAGCGCGACCTTTTGCTCGGATTTACTTCCGGCGGAGTGCATCGCGATGACATCGAACTTCAGCTGAACGGACATTCCATGCGTAAAATCGGCTCACAGGGACAATGCAAGACCTACACCATTGCTTTGCGTCTTGCCCAGTTCGATTTTCTGAAACGCCAGAGCGGAATAACTCCTATTCTGTTGCTCGACGATATTTTCGACAAACTCGACGCCAGCCGTGTCAGCAACATCATTGCTGTTTCTGCCGATGCGCGTTTCGGTCAGATTTTCATTACCGATACTAACCGCACCAATCTCGACAACATTATCCGCAACATTGGCGGTGACTACAAAATATTTTCAGTGAACAAAGGTGTTTGCCAAGAGCCCGCTGAAGGAGGTGAAGAATGAAGCGCACCGAGCCTGAACAGATTGGTGAAGTAATCAATGCACTGCTGAAAGCTGACAATCTTGATGTGAAACTCGACGAACAGCGGATTTCAGCTGTATGGCCCGATGTTGTTGGTATGGGCGTTAACCGTTACACGATAGAGCGCTATGTAAAGCAGGGCACTTTGTATGTAAGGCTTTCATCAGCTTCGCTGCGCAATGAACTTATGCTCTGCCGTACTTCATTGATTAGTCGTCTGAATGAGGCTGTTGGCCGTCAAGTCATTAATAATATAACTTTTTATTAATCCTTTATTATGGTAGAAATAAAAAAGAAAGTTCCTCACGGTTTCGTGGCTAAATATCCGTTCCACCACGTTATGCCGATGCAGATTCGCTTTAACGACCTCGATATGCTCGGTCATGTGAACAATGCGATTTATTTCCAGTATTTCGATCTTGGAAAAATGGGATACTTAAAGGCTGTTCGTGGTGCGCAAATTGACTGGAAAACGGTTGACATCGTTGTGGCAAACATCTCATGCGACTTTCTCGCACCTGTTTTCTATAACGAGGAACTTGAAGTCCGCACTCAAGTTGACCGCATACTGAAAAAAAGTTTCCGTATGCTTCAGCAGGTTGTGAATTCTGTCACTGGCGAGGTGAAATGCGCATGCACCACTATAATGGTGAACTTCGATATCAAACTTGGCAAGTCAAAGCCTCTTAGCGATTATTGGATAGATGCTTTGACTAAATTTGAAGGTCATAACCTGCAACAGACCGACTGAATTTTGTCGATTGCAAATCTTCGCTGACGGGATATTTCAGGAAAATAGAAAATAGTAAATTCCACGTGTTTGATTTGCATTTCCGTTAGGCTTGCACTATCTTTGCAAAAGATTATAATTTTAAGACATTTATGGACGTTAAGCAGTCTATGCAACATATACTTGATGCTGAGAGTGAAGCGGTTAAAAGCATCCCTATCACGGATGAATATGAAAAGGCAGTAGCTCTCATCGTTGAGCAGGTTCACAATAAAGGTGGAAAACTTGTGACTTCTGGTATGGGTAAAGCCGGTCAAATTGCCATGAATATTGCCACTACATTCGCCTCAACTGGCATCCCTGCAGTGTTCCTGCATCCAAGTGAGGCTCAGCATGGTGACCTTGGCATTCTTCAGAAGAACGACATCATGTTGTTGCTCTCCAATTCAGGCAAAACCAACGAAATTATTGAGTTGACCACACTGGCACGCAATCTTTACCCTGAGCTGAAATTCATTGTTATCACAGGCAACAACAAAAGTGAACTCGCTCATCAGGCCGACATCTGCCTCTGGACTGGTAATCCGCAGGAAGTTTGCCCGCTTGGTCTGACGCCTACAACGTCAACCACAATGATGACCGTAATTGGTGATGTGCTTGTGGTTAACACTATGACTGCCACAGGATTCTCTCGCCAAGAATATGCGCTACGGCATCATGGAGGTTATCTGGGAATTAAAAGCCGTAAATAACCGTCTATTTGGAAAGGAGTACTAAAAATATATATGAGAAAAATAATCGTTATCGGTGAATCTGTGCTCGACACGGTTTTTCTGGAAGATTTGCCAGTAAAAACTTTCGTTGGAGGACGCATTGCCAACGCTGCGGCATCTCTGGGTCTTACTGGGCTACCTACTTATATGGTCAGCGAATGTTGTACTGACCATGTGGGCGATTTGATTGTAAAATTCATTTCCAGCCACAATGTCGACGTGAAATCAATCGACCGCTACACGGACGGCGCCACTGCCATTTCCTTGATTTTCAATAGCGGCGGCAATTGCCAACGGGTGAATTACATCGATTATCCTTCTGACCGTTTCGACGTTATCTGGCCTCGCATCGATAAAGATGACATTGTGCTTTTCGGCTCATTTTATTCTATTGATACTGCCCTCCGCGACCGTTTGGCGGAAATGATTAACTATGCTTCCGAGCGGAAAGCTATCATAGTGTATCTCCCCGGATTTCAGCATGGAATCAACTGCCGTATCACAAAAGTGATGCCTGCCATCCTCGAAAATCTTGAAATTGCCGACTTTGTGGTTGCTAAGCAAAGCGACATATCCGATATTTTCCCTGGCGAGACCACAGAAAAGGCTTTTCACAATCATATTGAATACTATTGCTCTAATTTCCTACATATTAATTCTGATTTCAGCACATCAATTTTCTGCAACAACAAAGTCCAGAATTTTACCCCGATGAAAGGAAACACCGAAAATGCTCTCGGTTTGCAATCAGGATTCGTAAGCGGATTGATTTATTCGCTTGTCCTCCACAATATCACTCACGATGCTCTTTCGGAAATTGATGAGGACATCTGGAAAAAAATGATGGACGACGTTTATTCCTTTGCCACGGAATGTGCTGCGAATAAGGATAATTGCATATCAGCGCCTTTTGCTGCCGACCGAGCAAAGAAACTGGCTGATGCTCTTGCTTTATTCAGTCAGAATATGTTATGATTGTTTCTGCTTCTATTTGAGATTTATTTTTTACAATTAACTATAAAATACAGTGCGACTTATCTCTCCTGAAATAGCTTTTCCTCCTTTAAGCACTGGCATCAGCGCCATAAAGGAATCCATCGAGGCGACGGGCAATTTTCCTGCCGTGGGTAGCGTTGCTCCTGAATCAGAAGCTGACGCACTGATTTTCTTTGTTCTTTTTCTTATGCAGCACAACCGCCTTCAGGAGGCTCTTTCACAAATAGATGCTGCAATTGAAAAACTGCAATCTCCTTCACTTGCCCATGCTTGGATTTTGCTTGCTAAAGCTCATATATTACTCGAAAATTCCAACAATACGGAAGCAGCTGCAGCTGCCGAGGAATCACTCCGCTCTCTTGTAGCTATTGAGAACGAGGTTGACGATAATTTCCGCGCCATTGCCGCTCTTGCTTTGTATAACCTTGCTGTAGCTCATTTCAATACCGACGACACTAAAAATGCTGATAACGAACTGACACGCGCACAAAAAATATTTGAACGCCTTGCGCATTCCGACCGTAAGCGTTTCTCCACAGCTTTGCTTATCACAATTGATGCATCTACCACAATTTTCAAGTCAAACTTGAAACTGATGAACACTTTGGCGCATTATCAAGTGGCTTCTGATGTTTATCTCACCGAGGCAAGCAAGGGCACTGCCGATGCATTGTCGAACCTGATTGATTCGCTCAACAATGCAGGCGATATTCATCTGAAGATGCAGAATTACCGTCAGGCTATGCGTTATTTCACAAAAGCGCTCCGCTATCATTCAAAAATCACTGAAGATTTCGACTTGCGATCGTTGCGGATATCAATAGGCCTTGGAAATGCGCTTCTGCACATCATCAATCGCCACGCGGCAGGTGAGCAACTTCTTAAATCAATGCTGCCTGTGGCCAAGCGCCTGAATGCAGCGGCTGAAGAATCTGAAATAAACAATTTACTAAATAACATGAACACAAAGTCTTTCGACATCAAAGCTTTTTGGAAACAAATCTTTGTAATCGCAATCATTATTACCTCCGCTCTTAGTGCCAATTCACAATTGATTATCGGTCACCGTGGCTCTATTTGGGGACTTGAAAACACTTACGCATCATTCACTAATGGAATTAAAAATGGAGCTGACGGTCTGGAATGTGACATCTGCACCACAGCCGACGGCTTGTTTGTAATAAGCCACGACAGCAACACTGCACGTCTTGGCGGCGACACTGTGAAAATTGCTCACCTCAATGCCGCTTCAGTGCTTACCCAGCCTCTCCATCAAGTGCGTGACGGTAAATATTACGAAGGTCACTTAATGTCACTCGGTGAATACCTCGACCTGTGCAAACAGTCGGGACTTACCCCTGTGATTGAGATAAAAACGTGCTGGAATATCTATTACAGCAATAAGAATCCTTTACACTACTGTTACGATGGCGTACCTGCTCTTATGCAGCTCATCGCTTCAAAAGGCATGACTGACAAGGTTGTGATTATTTCATTCCTCGCTGGTGTAATCGACAATATCCACACTAATTATCCGAATGTTCACCTTCAATTCCTTGTTGAAGGCGATTGGAAGCCTTACGCAAAATGGTGTATCGACCGCAATCTTGACATCGATATTGAATACAACTCTGTCGATGCTGATTTAGTAAAGACTTTCCACAAAGCTGGTCTGAAAGTGAATGCATGGACTGTTGATGACCCTGCAGCTCTTGAGAAACTTCAGAAATTAGGCGTTGACATGATAACGACCAACAAACTCATGGCTCCAAAGCCGGTAATCGTTGCCAGTTGTGGTGACGGTTGCAAATAACACGGATTTTCTATAACCAATTAATATTTTATATGTCATCTGAATTGAAACAAAGCGACAACCCTTTCCCCTTACCGAAAATCAACGGTATGAACGTGGGCATCGTCGTCGCTGAATGGAATCACAAGTTCACCGAGGCTATGCTGAAAGGAGCTCTCGACTTGTTCCAAAACGAGGGATACCCCGAAGAGGATATCCAAGTTTATCACGTGCCTGGCACAATAGAACTGACGTTCGCTGCTTCACAGCTGATTAAGACTGGTGATTGCGATGTAATCATCGTTTTGGGCTGTGTTATCCGTGGCGAAACACCGCATTTCTCGTGTGTATGCGATAGCGTGACGCAAGGAGTGGCTTATTTGAATGCCACATCCCGCATCCCTGTAATTTTCGGTGTCATCACTGTCGATAACGAGCAGCAGGCCATCGACCGCACTGGCGGTGTCTATGGCAATAAAGGCACAGAAGCCGCTGAAGCCGCAATAAAAATGTGTGCTTTCGTGCGCGAAATCCATTGATTTTCATTGCTCAACGGCTGTGCATGACAATCCGTCGTGATGCCATATAATAGCAATAAGGAAATATTAATGGAACTATGATGAAGAAATTAGGGTGAATTCTGGAATGAATAAAACGACATTTCGCACCTAAATTTTAGCATCATTTTTTATATTCTAAAATATTTGCTTATCTTTGCACCGCAATTGAGCAAAATGCTGGGCAAATTCCAGAGTGGCCAAATGGGGCAGACTGTAAATCTGCTGTCTCTGACTTCGGTGGTTCGAATCCATCTTTGCCCACAGCAATTATAAAGCCGAATGGACTTTCGTCCACCCGGCTTTGCTTTTTATTATATCAGTTGCCTTTAGCAGCGCTGAATTTCAATCATCAGTTTTACTTAACAAAATTCAATCCGATTTTGATGCTTGTGGTAGCCTGCAAAGCTGTCGGAATATCCTGAAGATAAGCCTTTACAGCAGTCATGGTGGCATCTTCTGTAGGCATCAGTGCCTCAACCATTGGCAGGAATGTCGTCATCTGATTGATGAAATCCTGGTCCAAATAGAGTGTCAACCCTGTTGATGTTATAGCATAGTTGAGTGGAATACCGCCAGTAATAATAGCCTTCACTGCCGGATAAGCAGTTACAAAAGCAGCAAACTTAGGTGATGCTGCGGAAATCTTGTCAATGTTCAGATAAACCAGAATCTTGTTTGCACCGGAAACCGCCTTGAAAGTAACATATCCAGTACCTGAATCTTTTCAATTGACAGAAGCGCCAAAATCTGAATAAACCGCTGAAATTGAACCGTCAGAGTTGAAAGTCACACTCTTAAGAAGGGCAGCAAGATAGGAACTTCCCATTGACTGGCCAAGATAAGCAGCTTGTGCTACTGTAATCTCATTATCTGTGCCAAGTGATTTTCCAAGAACTGTTCCAGCTGCAGCTTGCCAGTCGAAAAGCACTGGACCAGAAACGAAATAATCGCCGTTTGTAACAATAGGAGCAGCATTCCACGTTCCGGCTATAGCGGAATTGTCATCACTTTTCTTATCATCATCACTGTTGCTGCATGATGTGAACATGGCAACAGTCATGACCATCATAAAGATATAAATAATCCTTTTCTTCATAATAAAATGTTTATTAATTTATTTTATCAGACTCTAATTATAATGCAAAGTAATCAATTATTTGGCAATTACACAAATATATAATCCAATTTAATGATTAGCACTCTATCAAATAGCAAGATACGGTAATCGCCGCCACCTTCTTCCCAGCATAAAACAACAACAGGAGTATGCATCACTGCAGCCTCCTGCCAACTAATGAGAATTGTTAGTTTATTTCAAAACGACTTAAGGTATATCTTTTTGCCCAATCCAATTACATCCCAATTATGGGGTGCTCTTGGCAGGCTAATTAAATTCTTTCTATCCTATTGCAGAGCTAAAATCAAAGCTCTGCAGGAATAAATGCATTGCAAAGTAATTACATTTTTTTCAAAAATCCAAATTTGTAATTACTATTTTCGCTTTGGGCGACATAATTGACGAATTTATCTAATTCCGCAACCAATTTGCAACAAAACATGTCAATAATGCACACAAAACGATTTACAATCCAAAAATTGTGAAGAAAATTGAGAACAGCACAAAACTGAAATTTATTTCTTCTCTTTCAATAAATCCCTGATTTCGGCCAACAATTTCTCCTCATTTGAAGGTTCTGGCGCTGGAGCCGGTGCTTCCTTTTCCTCCTTCCCTTTGTGCATAAACTTCGCAATCAACTTTATAATCAAGAATATGCATAATGCAATGATAAGAAAGTCGATAGTGTTCTGGATAAACAGGCCATAGCCTATTTTTGCCTTGCCGATTGTGAAAGCAAGGTCCTTAAAATCAATTCCTCCAATTATAACACCGATAATAGGCATAAGGATGTTATCCACAATACTGGTTACGATTTTGCCGAAAGCACCGCCTATGATAACGCCCACAGCCATGTCAATCACATTCCCTTTCATGGCAAATTCCTTGAAGTCGCTTAAGAATTTGCTTGCTTTTTTACTTTTGATTTTTGTCATATTTATATATTTAAGTTATTGTCAACATTTTACGCCAAGAAAAAAATTAAAGAAATTTTTCCATTATTATGCTTCTACTATATTCTAATTAAAAAAAAAGTAGTACTTTTGTAGCGTAAAAAGCCAAGCAGTCATGGCGGGCAAAATAGCCTTTGATGGCTTCACTCGGCAAATGTAATGATTTTTGATTGTTTATCGATTCATTTTTGCTATTACAAACGAAATTTTTAACCAAATAAATTTTTAAAGAAATGATTAAAATAGGTATTAATGGATTCGGGCGTATCGGCCGTTTCGTTTTCCGTTCAACTCTTGAAGAGGCTAACAAGAACGATGTAGTTGTAGTAGGTATCAATGACCTTCTGCCTGTAGATTACATGGCATACATGCTTAAGTATGACACAATGCACGGACAGTTTGACGGCACAATTGAAGCTGACACTGAAAAGAACGAGCTTATTGTAAACGGCAATCACATCCGCATCACTGCAGAAAAAGACGCAGCTGATCTGAAGTGGAACGAAATCGGTGCTGAATACATCGTTGAATCCACTGGTTTCTATTTGACAATGGACCGCGCTGAAAAGCATCTTCAGGCTGGTGCAAAGTATGTTGTACTTTCAGCTCCTTCAAAGAAGGGTGATGATGGTCGTCAGGCTGACATGTTCGTTTGTGGCGTTAACACTGACAAATATGCTGGTCAAACAATCGTTTCCAACGCTTCCTGCACAACTAACTGCTTAGCTCCTATCGCTAAGGTTCTCAACGACGCTTTCGGTATCGAGACTGGTCTTATGACTACAGTACACTCTACTACCGCTACTCAGCGCACAGTTGATGGTCCTTCAATGAAGGATTGGCGTGGTGGTCGTGCTGCTTCCGGCAACATCATCCCATCATCCACAGGTGCTGCAAAGGCTGTTGGTAAAGTCATTCCTGAACTCAACGGCAAATTGACCGGTATCTCAATGCGTGTTCCGACTCTTGACGTTTCTGTAGTTGACCTTACAGTTAACTTGAAGAAACCTGCAACAAAAGCCGACATCTGCAACGCAATGAAGAAGGCTTCCGAGACTAACCTCAAGGGCGTTCTTGGTTACACTGAAGACAAAGTCGTTTCTTCTGACTTCCTTGGCTGCCCACTCACTTCTATCTTTGATGCTGAAGCAGGTGTATATCTTACCGACAAGTTCGTTAAGGTCGTTTCATGGTACGACAATGAAATCGGCTACTCACACAAGGTAGTTGACCTCATCAAGATTATGAAGAAGCACAACGGATAATCCAAAAGATTTCATCATAATATGCAGCCTTGGGCATAAACCCAAGGCTGTTTTTTTCTATTACTAATTATTTGGAAATATCATTTCGCCAAAGTAACTTTACAGCCTAAAAATTCAAAGAGATGAGACGGCTCATATTGTCGATACTGATTGCCTTTCTCATGACTGCATGCAGCCATGACTTCAAGTCGTTCCACAGCTCCGACTCATCATTCTCATTTTCTGCGCCTTCATATTGCCAAATGAGCGACAGTTCCAACGCCTACGTGGCACTTCACGACGAGGGACATGCCTGCACGATAACCGTGACACGCGACAGTACACTCACATTCTCCATTTTCAGCTCAAGAGTTGAAAAAATCATAGCCAGCGCACCATCAAACCTGCCCATTTCGCAGGTGGAGGAAAACGATTCCATGATATCCTTCGTCACTACCGACAATCTATATCAGGCGAACAACTACTATTTTTTCAAGCGTGGACGTCATGCCAATTACTATTTGACCATCACAGGCAATTCACTTGGGCTTGACGATGCCCTGCACATCTACACCTCACTCCACGAGCAATAACTTCAACTAAAAACCAATATCAACCTTTATTCAGCAATGGTCCGCAAAAAATCTTCAAGAGAATCTTCGGTTGACAAATTAAGTTTCTGCCTAATTCTGTAACGGGCCTTCTTTAGTGAATTCGGCTGTATATTCAGCATATATGCAATCTGTTTGTTGGTCATTCCAGCATTAATAAATGCGCAAAGCCGCATTTCATTCTCCGACAAGGATGAGTACTTTCGCTTCAGAAGCCTGAAAAATCCAGGATGCACCTTCTCGAACGTATGTCGAAACGACTCCCATTCAGTCTGTACATCAACGTGCATTTTTATTTGGTTCTCAACCTCATGAGCAACAATCTTAGCCTCTTTCCCGCTTTCAGAAGCATCCATTATCTGCTTTTGCACCGCTTTCAGCGCATTTTCCTTTTCATTAAGCCTCAACGCATCGAGCATCAATTGACGGTTTTGTGCCTCAATTTCCAACTTGTGCTGCCGATTCTGCAACTGCTCCACCTCAAGATTCTTACTCAATGCGGCATTTTCGGCCTCCTTCAACTGCTTTTTCATCCGCTCCTTCTGGCTCATGCTCCACAACATATAGCAAACTCCACCCAAAAGCAACAACAATACCGTGGAAACAAGCAGGATAATCAGTAATCTTGAACGCGCCTTACCTTTTTCAATTTGGATATCCTTATTGTAAGCCTTAATCTTCGCCAACGATTCCATATTCTTAATGTCGTTGACATGGTTGGCCTGAGTTAGCGAATCCTTGCACATTATGTATCTTTCCAAATATTTGGCGGCACTGTCGTTCTGATTAAGCTGCCTATAGCAAATGCCAATGCCATCGAGACAGGCAATTTCAGAGAAAACATTGTGGATATGTTCCACGTATGGCAGCGATTGCTTGTAATAGGCAAGCGCCTTGACAAATTCCTTTTTCTCAATATAGAACGCACCAAGATTGATGCGGCTACGGACAAGCAAAGTGGAATCATGCCATTGGCGTGCAAGATCATACATTCTCATCACATATTTTTCCTGCTCCGCTCCCGCCCGAGTAGGAGTTCCGGCAGCCATCGACATCAATACCTTTATATAGAAAGCAGTGTCGGACTGAGCCTCTTTTTTGCTCTCAACGAATTTAAGGATAGCGTTGGATTCCTTACTGTTGCCAAGTGCCGCATAACAAATGGCAATATTCAAATCCTCCTTCAGGGATTCATTAAAAGAACCGCCCTCAAAATATAATTTTTTGGCATTCTTAAAATAGTCCAACGCCAATGACAATTCACCGAGATTATTGAACAGAGCGCCGATGGCATTGAAATAATAAGCCTGCATAATCAAATCATCAATACTTTGAAAATATGCCAAACTTTTAGTGTAAACCAAATAGCACTGATAATAATTGCCAACAGCAAGACAGTCGTAAGCAGCCTTAAGCCCATGAATGCGCTGATAATCGTATTCAAAATTCTTCTTGTCCACCAATCTGTCAGCCAAACCAATCAAATTGCGGGCCTCGACCTCCTTACCGCTCATCTTACGGCAATACGCATCCCAAAACAAAGCCCTCCAACGCAAAACCGGCATATCATGATGCTTCGCCGACAATTTATAAAGAAGCTGCACATTATGCTTCTGACGAATGCCCTGATAACCGCGCGATTGCTCCATAACAGCAATAATTGAATCAGCCGATTTACCCACAGAAGGCCAATGCGACACCAATTTAGCCCCACAAGCAATTGTGCAATAGCACACAATCATACATATTATAGTCAGCCAACGCTTCATAACTGCAAATCTATAAAAAATTTAGATGCCAACCGTTTGTCCACCATAATTTTTTCCTACCAACCACCTAAAAGACTACTTTTGTCACAAAATATATAAAAATCATGCTAATATGAAAGCAAAAAGACTATTTTTCGTAACATTTTTATCAGCTTCAATTTGCGCGTTTGTTTGCTATACAGCATCCGCCAAATTCACCAATGAAATGCCTTCAATTCAAACCACAAGCAGCGTTGACGGGCACGAGATAAACAATGTCAACATTCAGCCGGACGGCACACAGATGCTTTACGGTTCTGAACTTGGCTCAACCAAAGCTGACGTGAAAAATGCATCCACCGACAGTATCAACCTATCGTGCGTGTTCGTCTATGATAAGAACGAGAAGATTGGCGGAAAACAAGTGATAACGCCAGGAAGCATTTACGTTTACAATGCCGACCAAAAATTCTCGAAGGCCTATTCCACAGCTGTTAAAAACGACACGATGAAGTTCAGAATACCAAAAGGAGTTTACGATGTGTATTCCTACTTCACAATGGGAGTGATAGCAGGCCGCGCCAAATATAACGGCTGCAGCCAAGCAGTAGTGGTACGCGAAGGCTTCAATCTCCAGTCGGACACAATAATAAAAATGGACATGGCGCTTGCAAAAAATTACGTTCATATCAATAAGTTAAAACCCAACGGAGACACATGCAAATGGGGAACAGCCACATACACCTCATCCACAGCCTACACCTTCAGCGAGGACAGAAACATCAAAAGCCAATCGTACTGGGTGTTCTATTTCCGCAACGACATTGATAAATACATTGTTGCCAGAACCATAAGCAACGCCGGCGGCAAGACGATAAAAACCGATGGCACAGTGGAAGATTTGACAAACATGATGGATATATTGATTTCTGACGTGAGCGACAAATATCAGATTTACACACTGTACGACGCATACGACAATTCCACCGATGCCAATGCAGGGCATTATCTGATAGGCATTTCACAGAACGGGGTAACAAAGAGCGACACAATCGCCAACAACCCGAAATCATACGTTCATCACGATGACTATTTCGCACCCACTCCAGAAGGACTTCAATCACAATACCATGCAGCAGGAATGAAATTCACAACGTTGAACAATGGTTTCCCGCTTCTCGGAGTACGCAGCTATTCAATTGCACAAATCGGAGCCAATGACCCAGTAAGATTATATCTTGACGTTCCAGCAAACTCCGACAAGAATAAATTCGGATTAATTCTGAACGGTATTTATGGCGACTACGTCACCTTCAAGTTGAACACCGCAAAGACCGATTCCAGCGCAACCATACATTACAACAGTGGCCCACGCTATGTGTTCACCGATGGCAACAAAGTGAAATACATCAACAATGGCCTTGACGGCACTACATTCCAATACAGCCCTACCCTTGGATTCAATGATTTAAGCTCACACCCAGCATTTACATATCCTGAACAGGGCAAAATCATCAACTGCAACAATGCTCCAGCCTGTGTAAACATGGCAGAAAATTACTATAGCTCAACTTATGGCAGCAAATATTTCTCACTGCGTCCATATTATGTAGGCCGTTATGGAGAAGTCCGCAACGTTGACTACGACAGCTTGAAGATGGAGATTAAATATAATGACTCCATAATTGCCAACGATTACAGCAAACTTACATCATCCCTGACCGCATGGGCCAAAACCAAGCATCCTGACGGAAAAATAAAAGCTACATTCACTAATCCAAATATAATAGTGGACTCAATTGCCGGAATGAACTATTCAGAAATCGCATTTGACGAGACCAAGAATGACTGGACACCACCAACATTGCAAATGCTTCAATTCCGCAACGTGAACGACAGCACAATAACCGACCATTTTGACAAGCAAACCGACGGTGTGATGGAATTAGCTGCCGGTGACTTCAGCTATGTGGATGATGACTCACATTTTGACTGCGGACCAGTAACCGCAAAAGTATGGTTCACCCCAAACAACACTGACAACTGGACAGAAATGCCGATAAATGAAGACCCTGCACTCTATCGTGCAATAGGATTCGGCAGTTTCTACCGCGGACAACTATCAAATGTGACTACACCAAGCAGCAATTTCTGGTACGACCTTAAGATAGAATTGACCGACACTGCAGGCAACAGCCAGATGCAAATCATTTCACCGGCATTCCGGATAAAGGAAGCAACTGGAATAGGTGCAGTGAAGGCATCGCAATCATCATGCCGTGCTTACGTCAACGGAAATAATCTCTATATCACCAATGGCACAGGAGCGACAGCAAAGATATTTACAATTGCAGGTCAGTGCATAGGCAGTTATGATGCCTCGACACCAATATCAATAGCAAATCTCACGCGGGGCATTTATCTCGTTGAAACCTCAAAATCAGGAATAAGAACGGTTAGTAAAATCCTTAAATACTAAAGAAAAGCACTACAATAAATTTTCTTGTGATTTTTAAATTGATTTTTCCAAGTGGAGAAAGTACCTGCAACTTTCTCCACTTTTTATAGTACTTTCCCTGAAAGGGGGCTTGGACAGGAGAAACGCCCTGCAATTTGCTGACTGATGGTATTTTGCGAGGGTGTCCAATTTATTTTTCCCAGTGTTTGCCCCCATGTTTTCACCTAAATCTGTGGCTGGTTTCCGCCCAATTCCGTTAACCGCTTTGTGAAGTGGTGAAACGAAGGATTCCCGCAGTGGGGGCTTGGACGGGGTAAAAGGCCTGCAACTTGCTGACTGATGATGCTTTGCGAGGGTGTCCAATTTATTTTCCCCGGTGTTTGCCCCCATGTTTTCACCTAAATCTGTGGCTGGTTTCCGCCCCATTCCGTTAACCGCTTTGTGAAGTGGTGAAACGAAGGATTCCCGCAGGGGGGCTTGGACGGGGTAAAAGGCCTGCAACTTGCTGACTGATGATGCTTTGCGAGGGTGTCCAATTTATTTTTCCCGGTGTTTGCCCCCATGATTCCATCCAAATCAGGATTTCCATAGATTCCCGATACCTATGAAAAAATATTGCAGACTTGGGTCTGGACACCAAAATCGCCCGTAACGCACTGAACCGTAAACTGCTGCGAGGGTGTTCACCAAATGGTGACGCACACAACTGTACAAGGTTTTCGCCTATATCAATGACAATTTTTCGCGCCTTTTAAACATGATTTCAAAGAACTCGAAACGAAGTTAATTCATTGGTGTGATCGAAATACAAGGAAAAAGGATAATGTGAATATGTAATCTATTAGATTTATGGATAAATATGGTCATTCCGGTCATTGACGCCACTAAAGTGGGGCTAATCATTATGTGGGGAAATGAAATAGAATTATACATAAACTATTTCAAGCCGACTGATTTTTGAGTAAGTTTGCAAAATGAACAGAGAAATACTGCGAATAGCATTACCGGCAATAATCGCCAACATCACTATTCCGCTGCTTGGACTGATTGATACAGGCATAGCGGGACATCTTGGCAGCACAGTATTCATCGGGGCTATGGCGGTGGGGTCGATGATGTTCAGCCTTGTGTATTGGAATTTCTCTTTTTTGAGGATGGGGACAAGCGGGATAACCGCCCAAGCCTACGGAGCTGGAAACAAGGAAGCGGCGTTTCACACTCTCTACCGCGTGTCGGCATTGGCGCTGATGATTGCAATAGCCCTTATAGCCCTGCAATATCCCATTCAATGGATTGCACTCAAAATAATCGGGCCAAGTGAGGAAGTGGCGTCGTTTGCGCGAAGTTATTTTTATATAGTTGTATGGGGTGCGCCTGCCATGCTGATAATGATGGGGATAAAAGGATGGTTTCTGGGAATGCAGGACTCGACAAGGCCAATGATGATTTCCATAATGGTGAATGTGCTCGACATTATGATATGCCTGTTTGCCGTGTTCGTACTTCACAAGGGATTTATAGGTATAGCGATAGGCACACTTGCAGCCGAATATCTCGGGCTGGTATTTTCCATAATTCTGCTGAGGCTTAGGTATGGTAAAGAGTTGAAAGAAACGGCTTTAATGGGTATAATCAACTTTGCTGACATAAAACGGCTGTTCCGCGTGAACAGCGACATATTCTTCCGCAGCGTGATGATGCTGGGAGTGACGTTGACGTTCATGGCGATAGGTGCCCGCAGCGGTAACCTTGTGCTTGCCGTCAACTCACTGATAATGCAATTGTTCCTTCTCTACTCCTATTTTATGGACGGATTCGGATTTGCCGGCGAAGCCCTTGCCGGCAGATTTACTGGTGCAGAAGATAACCAACGGCTGGCGAAATGCATAAAATACCTTTTTGGCTGGGGAGCAGCCGTGATGGTGCTTTTTGCAGCACTTTATCTGTGCGCCTCGCGACAGATTTTCACACTGCTCACCAATGAGATGCCAGTGATAACATTGGCAATGGATTACAGATTCTGGACGGCTGCCATACCGATAGCGGGAATGGCGGCATTCATTTGGGACGGAATTTACATAGGGTTGACGGCAACGCGCGGAATGCTGTTGGCAAGCCTGATGGGATGCTCAACATTCTTCGCAATATATTTCATACCCATCGGAGCGATGAGCAACAGCCGATTGTGGGCTGCGTTCATAGCATATCTGCTTATGCGCGGAGCCGTGCAGACGGTGATATACCTTTTGCGTAGGGAAAGGCTGATAGGACAGCCGAAAGAAAGAGCCTAACTATCCTTGGTGAAAATAAGATATTTGCGTGCAAAGAAATTCCAAAAGTAAACTATCACAGTGGTGATTATCTTTGATAAAAGATAGTGAATAGCGCAAATCGACGTGAACAAATACATGAAAAGTTCATTGAATCCAAGACCGATAACGCCGATAATGGCGAACACAAGAAATTCAACAAACCGATTGGTAAAATTTGAAACTGAAAACACCCATATCTTGCTCAAGGCATAGTTTACGGCCAATCCCGCGATGAAAGAGATTCCAGCCGAAACCAAGTAATGGATTCCGCAAAAATGGGTTAAGAGAAACAATAAGCCAAAATCGACCAAGAACGCCAAGCCGCCCACAAAAGTGTAGCGGAACAATTGCACAAACAGGTTATTGGATTTCCCCTTGAACAAGGATAATATCTTATGGTAAATGTCCATTCTCGCAATTGCAAAGGTAATAAACATTCTGAATTATTGAGCAACAGCAAAGAAAATTCCGACAAAAGCAACGAAGACGAGTTTGCCCAAACAGATAAAATTGCTTTACTTTGCAATATATTATACCAAGCTACTTACCGCGACGAAAAAAGAAAGAAACATAGGACTTGACCTTATAAAAATCATAGCATGTGTGCTTGTGATTGCTCTGCACACGTGCAGCAACTATGACTTGACAAAAATCAGTGACTGGCCAAATTTCGTGGTTTACAACTTTGCGGCAATAGCGATACCGACATTTTTCGTAGTGAACGGGGCGTTGCTGATAGGCAAGGATTTAACGACAACCGAAAGCCTGAAATACATTTGGAAAAAGATACTGAAAACGGCATTCATCTGCATAGTTTTCATTTACGGATATGAATTAATACAGCAAATTTCAGGCAACGGATTCCGCATGAATGCGATAAGCGACGTAATCATAAGACAGAAAGGTCCATTCTTCCATTTCTGGTTCTTCATATCGCTGATTATAATATACATAGCTTATCCACTGCTCAACTACATATACAGGAAAAACAAGAAACTATTCATAACATTCACGTTGGCACTTATAGGTCTGCAACTGGCCATGGACTTATACACACTGCATCATGTGGCCTTCCTCAACGTGCAATGCCAGAACACGCTACTGATGAAAATTCCGCAAAGCCTGCGGATATTCACATATTTCCCTTACTTCATGCTCGGGGGCATACTGAAGGAAATGAAACCAGTAAGCAAAAAATGGATATTTACAGGCATAACCGCAATGCTGATTTACATACTGTGCATTGACCGGCTGATATACCACCACGATGGAACATGCGAGATATTCTACAACAATATATTAGTGATAGCGGTCGTAGCCATGCTTTTCACGAATTTTTACCACACCGGCATCGCCAAGAAGAATTCCAGAGAACTGGTAAGCACATTGGCGCCAAGCATAATGATAGTGTACATTCTGCATCCACTTCTGATAAAGCCATACGACAATCTATTTCCAAATCCGATTATGCAATACGGCATAGTGAAGCTTGCAGTGATTGCGGCAGTGACTTTCGCAGCAGCCTATTGGATAAGCAAAGTGAAGATATTAAGAAAATTCTTCAAACTGTGAAAAAAATCGTATTAATTAGCGGTTTATTTTGCTATTGCCCTCGGCTTGATGTATCTTTGCAGCGTGAAAGAGTTCCATTTCAAATTATATCCGATGGGCGAAAATACTTACAAGAATGAAGCGGAAATGAAGGCGACAGTGAGGTCACTGGCCAACCGCGAAAGTTTAGAGCGTATGTGCCACATGCGCCTTGGTTCGGAACCGTTACCACAGCAATCAATCATCAAAGAAATCGTTGAAATCAGCCGTTCGCTGCTGTTTCCCGGCTTTTACGGGGACGGCGAAGTGAACAGCTACAACCTTGAGTACATAATCGGGCTGGAATGTGAACGGTTAAAGGGACTTCTTGAAAACCAAATCGTGGCAGGACTGATTTTCGGCCTTGACTGCGAATCAAGCTATTGCCTTGAAACGCTTCAAAAGAAAGCGGAAGACATAGCGACAAATCTCATCACCTGCCTGCCAGCACTCCGCAAAGTGCTGCACACCGACGTTGAAGCCATGTACGACGGCGACCCGGCAGCAGTGAGCAATGAGGAGGTAATCTACTGCTATCCAGCGATAAAGGCGATAACTAACTATAGGTTGGCGCACGAACTGCTGAAACAGGGAGTGCCAATCATTCCACGAATGATAAGCGAACTGGCACACTCGGAAACCGGAATAGACATACATCCGGGAGCCGAAATAGGCGACCACTTCGCAATCGACCACGGAACCGGAGTCGTGATAGGCGCAACAGCCATAATCGGACATAACGTGAAGCTATACCAAGGCGTGACACTCGGAGCACGGAGCTTCGCAAACGACGAGGACGGCAACCCAATAAAGGGAATACCACGCCACCCGATAATAGGCGACAATGTGGTGATATACTCAAACGCGTCAATACTCGGACGCGTGCATATTGGCAACAATGCCATAATAGGCGGCAACATCTGGGTGACATTCGATGTGGCCGAAGGAGAGAGACTGGTGCAGGCAAAAGCAAACAACAATATATTAAGATTTAAAAGCGATGAGTGAAATTTATGAGATGGTAGCCAAGACCTTCCAAGGACTGGAAGGAGTGCTTGCCGATGAACTGAAGGCGCTGGGAGCTGAAAACGTTGAAATAGGCCGCCGGATGGTGTCGTTCAAAGGCGACAAGGAAATGATGTACAAGGCAAATTTCTGCTGCCATACAGCATTGAGAATACTGAAACCACTTTACAAGTTCCACGCAAGCGACGCAGATGAGCTTTACGAGAAAGTAAAGACATACCAATGGGACGATGTGCTGAAAATCGACCAGACATTCTCAATCGATTCAACCGTAAACAGCGAAGATTTCCGACATTCAAAATTCGTGACTTATCGCGTGAAGGACGCAATAGCCGACTTTTTCAATGAAAAATACCAGAAGCGTCCGTCGATACGCATCACAACGCCTGACATACTCTTCAACGTGCATATATCGGGAAATGACGTGATTCTGTCGCTCGACAGTTCAGGTGACCCACTATTCAAACGCGGATGGCGCGTTGACCAAGTGGAAGCGCCAATCAACGAAGTGCTGGCAGCAGGACTGATAAAGCTGAGCGGATGGAACGGCGAAAGCAATTTTGTTGACCCGATGTGCGGCTCAGGAACCATATTGATAGAAGCAGCCATGATTGCCGCAAACATCAATCCGGGTGTGTACCGCAGCGGCTATGCATTCCAACGCTGGACCGACTACGACGAAGAACTTTTCAACAAAATATACAACGACGACAGCGGCGAACGTGAATTCAAATACAAGATTTACGGCTCCGACGTGCTCCCGAAAGCAATCGGAGTGTCGGCACGCAACATAAAGAGTGCAGGAGTGTCGAAATATATTGAGCTTGAACTAAAAGACATAGCAGACATCACAGAAGCCCCACAACCGGCAGGAGTGATGCTGACAAATCCGCCTTATGGAGAACGGCTTGAGGTGGAGGACATTGCCGACCTGTACCACACAATAGGAGAACGGCTCAAAAAGGCATTCCTCGGCTACAATGCTTGGGTGATAAGCATGCCAAATGAGGCATTCGACAAAATAGGACTGAAGCCATCGCTGAAATATCCGATTCTGAACGGCGAACTGGAATGCGAACTCAGGGAATACGTGATTTTCTCAGGAAAATATGACGATTTCCGCGCTGAAGGAAAAAGCGTGAAGAATGAAGATTTTCACAGCGAGGCAAAACCAGCATACCGAAAACCACGCTTTGAAAGTGACGACGAAAAGGACGGAAAGCCTTTCCGCAGACGCGAATCGGGCGATGACCGCAGAGGTGGAGGTTTCCATCGCGACGGTGACAGACGTGACGACCGCAGAGGCGGAGGTTTCCACCGTGATGGCGATAGAGACGACCGCAGAGGCGGAGGATTCCACCGTGATGGCGATAGAAATGACCACAGAGGCGGAGGATTCCACCGTGACGGCGATAGAGACGACCGCAGGGGCGGAGGATTCCATCGTGATGGCGATAGAAATGACCGCAGGGGCGGATTCAGACATGACGATGACAGACGTGGTGGAGATTTCCATCGCGACGGAGATTTTGGCGGACGGCGCAGAGACGACAGAGACGGTGAAGAAAAGCACGAATTTCTGCATGGAGAAGACGTGACACGCCAATTCGTGAGATTCCGCAAACCAAGACTTAGTTCAGAAGCCGAGAAGCCGATAATCCGCGGACGCCGCAACGGTTGGCGCAGACGTGACCTCAAAGATGACGGCGAACAAGGCGGAGGTCAAGAAAACGGCAATAAGCCGACAGAAGAACATTCGGAAGATTAATTTACTGATAAATCATGACAAAAGATAAGATTAACATACTGCTTTTAGGTTCAGGCGGGCGCGAATCAGCGCTTGCATGGAAAATCAAGCAAAGCAGCAGGCTCAATAAGCTGTTCATTGCACCTGGAAATGGTGGAACAGAAAACTACGGAGAGAACATCAATCTTTCACCGATGGACTTCACAGCCGTGAAGGATTTCGCGAAAGCCAACAGCATCGACATGGTGGTGGTGGGAAGTGAAGACCCGCTGGTGGAAGGAATCTACGACAGTTTCAAAAGCGATGAATCACTGAAAGAAGTTGAGGTTATCGGCCCGTCGAAGGCAGGAGCACAACTTGAAGGCAGCAAGGACTTTGCAAAAGGATTCATGATGCGCCACAATATCCCGACGGCACGCTACCGCAGCTTCAACAGCGCAACAGTGGCCGAAGGCTACAAATTCCTTGAAAGCCTTAAAGCACCTTATGTGCTGAAGGCAGATGGACTTGCAGCTGGCAAGGGAGTGCTGATTGTACCTACAATTGAAGAAGCCAAAAGCACACTCGATGACATGCTCGGCGGAAAATTCGGGCAATCGTCGGCAACAGTAGTGATTGAGGAATTTCTTTCGGGAATAGAATGCTCAGTGTTCGTATTGACCGACGGAAATGACTATCGCCTGCTTCCTGTGGCGAAGGACTACAAACGCATAGGCGAAGGCGACAAAGGCTTGAATACAGGTGGCATGGGAGCCGTTTCGCCAGTAAGTTTCGCCGACGATAAATTCATGGAAAAAGTGCGCAGCCGCATCATAGAGCCTACAATCAAAGGCCTCAACGAAGAGAAACTGCCCTACCGCGGATTCATATTCTTCGGCCTCATCAATGTGGAAGGAGAGCCGATGGTGATTGAATACAACGTGAGAATGGGCGACCCAGAAACAGAAGCGGTGATGCTAAGGCTGAAAAGCGACATCGTGGCACTCATGGACGCAACAGCAAAAGGCACACTCGCAAAAGAGCCGATAGAAATCGACCCACGCTATGCAGTGACAGTGATGATGGTGTCGGGCGGATATCCAGGGAGCTACGAAAAAGGCAAAGAGATAACCGGCACAGAGAATGTGCACGACAGCATATTGTTCCATTCAGGCACAAAACTTGAAGGAGGCAAACTGCTTACCAACGGCGGACGTGTGATAGCAGTAAGCTCCTACGGGAGCAACAAAGATGAGGCGCTGCAGCAATCATTCGCCAGCATCGCAAAAATTGACTTCGACGGCAAGTATTTCCGCCACGATATAGGGTTCGACATAAAATAACATCAAAAATCAGTTGTGGCAAGAGAAGATTCAATCAAACATTTTCTCAACGGGCGTTACTTCGTGATAATCACGATAGTGATGCTCATAGGCGCTACCCTATTTTCTGAATCATTAGGGTGCATATCGGGCAACACCAGCAGCTACGGCATCTGCTTCCTATCGTCGAATCTATGGGTTGGCGACAGGCTGACATCGGTGTTGCTCAATCTGTTGCTGATACTGCTCATAGCCATGCTGATGGGAGTGCTTAACAAGAGCTTCAATTTCATCAGGGCAGTCACCTACATATCCAGCTCAATGTTCTTCATGCTGGAACTTGCAAATCCCTACGCGACATCGCAACTCTACAGCGGCACACTCATGTGCCTTGTGGTGCTGATAGCCGTGTTCATCATGTTCCGTTCCTACGACAACAATCAGGCACAACACAGCATATTCATTGTGTTCGTGTTACTTGGCCTGTGCTGCATGGCACAATACGCATTCATATTCATGATGCCGATATTCTTCATAGGATTCTGCCAAATGCGGATAATGTCGCTACGCGGACTTTTAGCCATGCTACTGGGAGTGATTGCACCGTTCTGGATTCTTGTGGGACTTGGAGTGGTGCCGATAACGAGTTTCACATTTCCAAAAATGGTGAGCGTATGGTCAGCTCTGAGCATGCCGCAGATCAGCCTGCTGATAATCATAGAAGGCGTGACGGCATTCATTGGAATAGTACTACTATTGCTAAACATGAACCACATTTTCAACTACCGCAAACAAATCCGCTCGTACAACGGATTCTTTTCGGTGCTGATGGGCGGAACAATCGTAATGATGGCAATTGACTACCGCAATCTGCTGACCTACGTGCCTTTACTAAACACCTGCGTGGCAATCCAGCTCGGACACTTCTACACAATCAACACACACAGCCGACGATATATCCTTATACTTGTGCTTACCGCATGCTGCATATTCTCGTTTGCAGGAATTATAAGGGCTGAATTATGAAAATAATAATCGAAAATCATATTCCGTTCATCAAGAGCCTGCTTGAGCCGATGGCAGAAGTGAGCTATCTGGCTGCCGATGAAATCACGGCTGAGGCAGTACGCGACGCTGACATCCTGCTAGTGAGAACCCGCACAAAATGCGATGAAAATCTGCTTGCAGGCAGCAAATGCAAATTCATAGGCACGGCAACAATCGGTACGGACCATATCGACCTTGACTATTGCACAAAACACGGAATCACAGTGCGCAACGCTCCGGGATGCAATGCTCCAGCAGTGGCACAATATGTGATTTCATCAATCGGAAACTGGATGAAACGGCATGGACTTACCGGCTGCACGGCGTTGATGGTTGGAGTGGTAGGAGTAGGACATGTAGGCTCGATAGTGGCACGATGGGCAAAAGAAATAGGATTCAAAGTCATGCTCAACGACCCTCCACGGCAAAAAGCTGAAGGAAATGAAGGATTTTCAAGCCTAACGGAAATAGCCAAACAAGCCGACATCATCACATTCCACACACCGCTGACAAAAGATGGAGAATACAGGACATGGCACATGTGCGACACGAATTTCATGACATCACTGCAACATTGCGGATTATTGATAAATTGTGCCCGAGGAGGCATAACAGACACTGATGCACTGCTTTCGGCACTCAAAGCTGACGCTTCGCTCGACACGGCAATCGACTGCTGGGAAAATGAGCCAAGAATCAACAGCAATCTGCTTGAAAGGAGCTTCATCGCCACACCTCACATCGCCGGATATTCCGCCGAGGGAAAGATGCGGGCAACTGCAATGATGATAGAGGAAATCAACAGGAATTTCGGCTGGAACATCACTCCGCCGAAAGTGCTGACACCACTAAAAGGAGCCAACGACGTGACATTACGCCGAGTAATGGATAGCTATAATCCGCTCGACGACACTTCAATGCTAAAAGCCTCACCCGACAGCTTTGAACAGCAACGCAACGGGTACAGCCTGCGGCATGAGGTGGAAAATTAATAATTTAGGCAGATAATAAGATTTTTTATCCAAAATAAAGTAGCTGCAACAGAGTAAATCATTACATTTGCAGCGGATATAATTTATAATATAATTATATGAGAACTTCCAAATCAAAGTTCCTTTCAGGAATAGAATTTGTGTGGAGTAAAGTCAAGGAATATTGGCATCGCTTCACCAAGTGGTATAAGGGTTTATATAAAGGCAAGCCATGGTACAAGAAAGCACTGGTATTCATCTGCACCATGATAGTCCTGTTCTTCGCTTATCTTGTAGCAGTTGACATCAATCTATTCTGGCTGTTCGGAAAATCCCCATCAATACACAGCATCATGCACCCTAAGACGAGCGATGCAAGTGAAATCTATAGTGCCGACGGGGTTCTGATAGGCAAATACTTCAATGAAAACCGTACACCTGTGAAATATGAGGAAATAAATCCCATATTCTTCAAGGCGCTTATCGATACGGAAGACGAACGTTTCTACAGCCATCACGGCATTGATTATCAGGGACTTTTCTCGGCTGCCAAAGACTTCATTTTCCACGGAAAGACACGTGGAGCCTCCACAATAACCCAGCAGCTCGTAAAGAACATGTTCAGGGTGCGTACGCAATATTCCACTGGACTTCTGGGCTATATTCCGGGCGTGAAAATCCTGATTATGAAGAGCAAGGAGTGGATTTTAGCTACCGAAATTGAAATGTTCTACAACAAGAAAGAAATTCTCACCATGTACGCCAATACGGTGGATTTCGGCAGCAACGCCTACGGAATAAAGACAGCGTCAAAGACATATTTCAACACAACTCCGAAAAATCTGAAAACAGAAGAGGCAGCTGTGCTGGTAGGACTTCTGAAAGCAACTTCGACCTACAATCCGCGGGTAAATCCAAAAACAAGTCTTGCACGAAGGAACGTTGTGCTTGAAAACCTTTACAAGCATCACGACATGTCGAAGGGCGAATACGGTACACTGAAAGATACCCCGATAACACTTAATTTCCGTGTGGAAACGGTGTACGACGGTCAAGCATTATATTTCCGCGAAGCGGTGGCAAACTCACTTAAAGACTGGTGCCGCGAAAACAACGTGGACCTCTATGCCGACGGCCTAAAGATTTACACCACCATCGACACGAGAATGCAGAAATATGCCGAGGATGCGGTGCGGAAGCAGATGCAGGTGGTACAAAGGAATTTCAAGAACCACTGGGGCAGCACAAATCCATGGCAGGACGAGAATCATCAGGAAATACCTGGATTCATTGAAGGAATAGCGGTTAAGACCGATACTTACAAAGACCTCCGAGCACGATTCCCGGACAGTCCCGACTCAATAACCTACTACATGAACAAGCCGCATAAAGTACGCCTGTTCGACTACAACGGCGGAGAGAAATTCGAGACCATGAGTTCAATGGACTCAATCCGCTATATGGTACGCTTCATGCACACAGGCTTCATAGCAATCGAGCCAAATACAGGATACGTGAAGGCATGGGTGGGTGATATAGATTTCGCCACTTGGAAATACGACAAAGTAACGTCGATGCGCCAACCAGGCTCAACATTCAAACTATTCGTGTATTCCGAGGCAATGAACCAAGGGAAGACGCCTTGCGACCGCCGTGTGGACTCCTACATCAGCATGATGGTAAAAGACAAGAACGGCAAAGACGAACTTTGGCAGCCACATAATGCGAACGGATACTTCACTGGCGACTCTGTGACGCTGAAATCAGCGTTTGCCCAAAGTATCAATAGCATAGCAGTGAAAGTGGGACTTGAGGACGGCATCGAAAACGTGATAAAGACCGCTAAGGCGATGGGTATAAAATCACCGCTCGACAACACTCCTTCACTCAGCTTAGGCTCATCCGACGTGTCGCTGGAAGAACTCGTTTCGGCCTATTGCACAGCAGTTGACGACGGAGTTCAGCGCGACCCAGTGCTTGTAACGAAGATTGTTGACCGCGACGGAAACACAATATACACCAATCCAGCTGAAAACAAGCAGGCAATTCCTTACCGCACAGCCTTCCTGATGCAGCAGATGCTCATGGCAGGCATGACCGAACCGGGCGGAACATCAATGTCGCTTTGGGGATACGTTTCACCTTATGCCCGCGACACCGACTTCGGCGGAAAGACAGGAACGAGCAGCAACCACTCCGACGCATGGTTTGTGGGAATCTCCCCGAATCTTGTGGCAGGAGCATGGGTAGGCGGCGAATACCGCTGCATCCACTTCCGAACTGGAGCATTGGGGCAAGGCAGCCGCACAGCATTGCCGATATGCGGATATTTCTTCCAATCAGTGTTTAACGACCCGCACTTCAGGCAATATCACGCCAAATTCGCGAAGCCGAAAGAATACATCGATCCGGCAGCCTACACTTGCCAAGCATGTTACAAGCAACGTGTAACAAATGATTCGACAGCCGTTTCGGGCGACTCCACAGCAGTGCAGGAAGGTGGAGGAGACGAAGGATTGAAGAACAACAACACCGATGAAGAAAAGCAAAGCGAAGATGTGAATCCAGAAAATGAATTGAACTGACATAGCAGTCAGCAGAAATAACAACGAAGCCACCGTCAATAGCGCAATGCTGTGACGGTGGCTTCTTAATTAATTGGATGTTTATATCTTATTGAGCAATACGGATGTTATGCGCTTGTTCATTCAGATTAAAAGCTGAACCTATTGCATTGGATTCAGGACAACCTTGCCTTTGAATTTTTTGTCCACCACAATCAAAAGAAGGGGCTGAGTAATATAGGATTGCTCTTCACCTTTTTTTATGCGATAAGAAAACACAAGTGAGCCGTTGGGACGCTTGCGAAGGCTAACTGGAGTTAACTCGACAAGAACGGCAGAGGCAGGCAGTGAAACGGAGATTACGTATTGTCGGGCGAAGTCTATGTCCGTTGGTTGTCCATTTTTACCCATGACGGCAGCCATGCCGAAGCACCGGTCGAAAACTTTTTTAGAAGTAATCTTGACGGGCGGAAGAGAGTGCAGGTCATTACTGACGAAATAATGGTCGGCCACTATGTATGGAATATCCTTGCTATTGGCTGACGTCACAATGCTTTTGTGAGCAGGGGCTTTTACTCTGCTTGCTGCTGAATCAATGTTGAAACATCCTACCACGCAGCAAATTGACAAAATGATGATAAATGCTTTACGCATAATTGATTGATATTTTGAATGAAATTTTCTCTAAATAATTCCTCTGCCAAGAAAATTACAGCCAAAGGAACGCTTTCAAATAAAATACTGTTTACACGAAAATCCTGCATCGAGAAAGTGAATTTTTTGATTTCTCAAAAATTCGGGAAAGGACACTCAAGGAAATTATTGCTTGGAGGCAAGTATTCTGTTGAGTTTACGCAACTCGTCGATAATCAGGATTACGGTCACTAAAGTGGCACCCAAGTCGGAAATCGGGAATGAAGCCCACACACCATCAAGATTGAAGATCCTCGGCAAAGTGAACAAAAGCGGAATGATGAAAATCACTTGACGCGAAAGACTTAATACAATTGACTTGAAAGCTTTGCCGAGCGACTGGAAGAAATTGGTGGAAACAATCTGGAAACCGACCACCCAAAACATAAGGATAATAATATGGAAAGCATGAGTGGTGGCCGCAGTCAGCGATGCGTCGGTGGTGAAAGCACGCGCAATATAATCAGGGAAAAGCAAGGAAATAGCCTCACCAAAAGCGCAGACTAAAGTTGAAGCCAACACCGACAGCCAATAGGCACGCTTCAAACGGTCGTAACGCCGCGCACCGAAATTGTATCCTATAATAGGCTGCATTCCTTGGCAGACACCGATAACCACCATCACCAGCAACTGGGTAATTGTACTGACGATTCCCATAGCTCCTACGGCAGAATCGCTGCCATAAATATACAGGAAATTATTGACAATCGCATTTATGGCACTGCCGGCAACATTCACGATGAACGGAGCAGCACCGATGGCAAAGATTGAAATCAGAATACTCCATTTCAAGCGATATATGCCACGATGAAAATAGATAGTCTTACTTGGGGAGAAGAAATGCACCATTACAAAAATGGTGGAAACAGTCATGGAAATATCAGTGGCAATTGCAGCGCCCTTAATGCCGAGTTTCAGCAGATAGATGAATACCGGAGCGAGAATCACGTTAAGACCGGCACCGATAAACATGGTAATCATGGCACGTTTTGGATAGCCGGAGGCCCGCATAATGCCATTGAAATTGTAGCACAAATTCATAATAAGCATACCCGGCATGATATACGCCATGAAATCGTGGGCATAAGGCAACGAAGCCTTACTTGCGCCAAAAGCCATCAGAATGTCGTCGAGAAATATGCTGAAGACAATGATATAAACAATTCCGAACAAAAGAGTCATCACAAGGCTATTGCCAAGAATCTGTTCAGCCTTGTTTATGTCCTTCTGACCAAGCGCGATGGAAATGCGGGCTGAAGCGCCCACGCCGATAAGCACCCCCATGGCCGAAGCAAGATTCATTACCGGAAAAGTGATGGCAAGTCCGGCTATAGCCTCAGGACCAACCCACTGACCAATGAAAATTCGGTCGATGACATTATAAAGCGATATTACCACAATGCCGACAATGGCAGGTAAACTGTAGCGCCACAACAGACGGCCCACAGGTTCACGCTCAAGTTCAAGCATTCTTTCGTTCTTCTCTTGCTGCATAATGCATAATTTTCGGCTGCAAAGGTACAGATAATTTTCCCACTGAACATAAACAGGACAAAGAGGAAATTGACATTTTATTGATTATTGGACTAATATTGCTATTTTTGTAGAAAAAAAGATATCATGAGGACAATAACGTTTGCAATAATAGCTTGTTTGGCATTAGTCGCCAACGCTGTCAGCCAAAATGGACGGACAGTGACACTGCTTGACGACAATTGGAAATTCTCGCTCGGCTATGCCGGCAACCCCGCAAAGGACTTCGGCCATGGCACCGAATATTTCACTTACCTTGCAAAGGTTCGCGCCAACAACGACACAAAAAGCCCTATGCACCCAAAATTCAACGACAGCACATGGCAAACAGTTAACGTGCCCCACGATTGGGCAGTGGATTTGCCTTTTGCCCCAGAAGCAAGCCACAGCCACGGTTACAAGACAATCGGCTGGAAATATCCCGAGACAAGTGTGGGCTGGTACCGCAAGCATTTCACAGTGGATAAGGCGGATTCCGCACGCCATGTGGAAGTACGCTTCGACGGCATATTCCGCGATGCTCAAGTGTTCTGCAACGGATTTTTCCTTGGACATGAACCGAGCGGCTATGCCACGCAAACCTACGATATTACCGATTACCTCAACTTCGACGGCGAAAATGTGCTGACAGTGCGTGCCGATGCAAGCATGGAAGAAGGTTGGTACTATGAAGGAGCCGGCATTTACCGCCATGTGTGGCTGATTGAAAGCGGCAAAATCCATGTGTCGCCGATGGGAACTTATGTGACTGAAACATTCGACAAAGATTTTAGCAAAGCAACAGTGAAAGTGGAAACAAAAATAATGAACGACGGATTATCCACAAGCAACTTCACCGTCAGGCAACGAATTATCGACAATGAAGGCAATGAATCAGCAAATTCAGGTGAAATAGCAGGAACACTTGAGCCGAAAGGTGAAAAAGAATATTCCCAGCAACTGAAAATCGACTCACCACACCTTTGGGACACGGAAAATCCTTATCTCTACACATTGCTCACCGAAGTAAGCAGCAACGGGAAAGTGACTGACACCTACACAACTAAAATCGGGCTGAGAAAGGCTGAGTGGAGTGCTGACAGCGGTTTCTCGCTCAATGGACACAGACTTCAGATAAAAGGCGTGAACCTGCATCAGGACCATGCCGGAGTGGGCACAGGAATACGCGATGAACTTTGGCGCTATCGAATAGCACAACTTAAAAAGTTGGGCTGCAACGCCATCCGCAGCTCACATAATCCAGCATCACCTGCCCTACTCGACATCTGCGACCAAACAGGAATGCTAATGATAGACGAAAACCGCGCAATGGGAATCAACTGTGAGCAGACAGGGCAAATGCGCAAAATGATAGAACGTGACCGCAATCATCCGTGCATAATCCTGTGGAGCATCGGAAACGAAGAATGGGCAATCGAAAACAATTCGGAAGGAGAGAAAACAGCAGCCAGCATGACGGCCTACGCGCATCAAATAGATTCAACCCGCCCCACAACAGTAGGCAACGCAGGCGGGACCATCCTGCTCCGCGGTGTGGATGTGAAAGGCTACAACTATATAATCCAAAACGATATTGACGGACAGCATGAACGCTACGGATGGATGGGAACAGGCACAGAAGAGACCACAGGATGCGGCACACGCGACTGCTACTTCACCGACACAAATCAAGGATGCATGGCAGCCCTCAACCGCAGTCCACAAAAAGGGACAATCAATGAAATAGAACGTGGAATGAAATTCTACAACAGCCGGAAATGGCTTGGAGGACTATTCTTCTGGACTGGTTTTGACTATAGAGGAGAGCCGAATCCACTGGCCTATCCCGCAACCGGCTCACAATTCGGACTGATCGACTATTGCGGATTTCCGAAGGACGAGGCTTTCTATCTCCAATCGTGGTGGACCGATAAACCGACATTGCATCTGCTGCCACATTGGAATCTCTATCGCCATGAAGGCGAACCAGTCAGCGTGTGGGCTTACAGCAACTGCGATGAAGTGGAACTGACGGTGAACGGCAAAAACCTCGGAAGACAAAAAATGCCGAAATATGGGCATCTTGAATGGAACACCACCTATCAGCCTGGTAGAATTGAGGCAAAAGGCTATATAGGAGGCAAGAAAGTGCTGAATGAAACAGTGGAGACCACCGACGACGCACAGAAAATAGAGATAACTCCGCACAAATCCGCAATGCAAGCCGACGGACAGGACATTATTATTCTCGACATTTCCCTGCTCGACGGCCATAACCGCAAAGTGCATGACGCAAATTATGAAATGCAGGTCAAAGTGGAAGGAACAGGCGAGATACTCGGTTGGGGCAATGGAAATCCTGGATTCAAAGCTGACGAACGCCCGACTTCAGACCATAAATACATGAACTTTTCCGCATTCAACGGCAAAGCGCAAATACTTATCACCTCAATAAAAGGCAAGAGCGGCAACATAACCGTTAGCATAACAGGCAACTCACTGAAGCCTGCAAATGTGAAACTAATAGCCAAATGAAGCAGCTGCATAAACGGCGAATTTATCAATAGTGCCGAGAGCCTCCTCGCTGAACTCATAATAGCCTTCATCAGGAGCGACCACGCACAATGCCCTGCTCAACACGGCTGAAGTGCCGGCTTTGACCGAGTATAGCCTAATTTCATCCTCATAAAGCACAGCCACAGGCGTGCAGCTGCCTCCACGCACAAAAGCCGACTGCTGCAACAAAGCCTCCGCACTGTCGGGAGCTATGAACTCCGAAACCGGACGGCTCCAACCCTCCAGTTGAAATTCTACAGGCCTTACGCATCGTGCCGGAATTCGGGTAGTGACCACGCCATCGGCAGCAGTTGTCAGAACAATTTCGGCAGCAAGGTCAGCAATTGGCAGCCAAGTGGCGGGGGCTTCAGCGAGCAGGCGGGAATACCATTGCGAAATCTGCGATTTGAGCAGCGCATCAATATCAATTCCATCCTCACGCTCCACTTCGCAATCCCTGCGGGCAGGCAACAAGTGCAGGCGCAACTTCCACAGCGCCAACATTTCAGCGGCAGAAAGCCGCATCATCAATTTTTCACGTCGCATGATAATAATATTTTGTTTCCGGCAAAGATATGTGGCAACGAGGTGCGTGAATCAAGAAAAAGAGATAAACACAATGAAAAAATTCGCTAATAATAATCACAATATTTCCATGATTACTGATTTTGCGCTATATTTGCAACATACGACAACCATATAACACCTTTTGTCATGAAGAAAATTATTTGCGCATTTATTTGCCTATTATTTGCCTGGATGAGTTTCACATCATGCGGCACTCGCAAGAAACAAGTAAGACCAGTCATCAACCGCGATTCCACATTCACCGACGTGATTCACCCGGAATGGTCGCGTTCAGCAATAATTTATGAAGTAAATCTCCGCCAATACACTCCATCGGGAACAATCAAGGACTTTGAGCAGCAGTTGCCACGCCTGAAAGAACTTGGAGTGGACATACTTTGGTTCATGCCAATCCATCCCATATCACAGCTCAACCGCAAAGGCGAACTTGGCAGCTACTATGCAGTGAAGGACTACAAAGCCGTGAATCCCGAATTCGGCACTATCGCTGACTTCAAGACGATGGTAAAGGATGCCCACAAACTGGGCTTCAAGGTAATTATCGATTGGGTACCCAACCATAGCGGTTGCGACAATGCATGGGTTACGGAACATCCCGACTGGTACGCCCACGACAAAAACGGCAAAATGTTCGGCCCGTTCGACTGGACTGACGTGTATAAGTTCAATTATTCAAATCCGGCAATGCGCAACGGAATGATTGACGCAATGAAATTCTGGATTGAGACTGCCGACATAGATGGCTTCCGCTGCGACGTGGCTGAAGAAGTGCCAACCGATTTCTGGAATCAGGCACGTCCGCAACTTGATGCCGTGAAGCCAATGTTCATGCTGGCTGAAGCCGACAAACCCGACCTCAATGAAAAGGCTTTCGACATGTGCTACAACTGGCCGATGAAAGATTTGTTCGGGCAAATAGCAGCCTCACAGGGCGAAAACAAGTGGGCAGGCAAGGGCAAAAATCCAATAAAGAAGGCTTCGTCGATTGATTCATTGCTGAATGTGCAGGCAAAGCAATTTCCAAAAGATGCCTACATGATGAACATGATTACCAATCATGACTTGAACTCATGGGAAGGCACTGAATTCGACCGCCTCGGCACAGGCGCAAAGACATTCGCAGTGCTGACATACACATTGCCCGGAATGCCGCTGATTTACACAGGGCAGGAAATAGGATTCAAACACGCCTTTGAGTTCTTCAAGAAAGATGTGTCGCCTACATGGGCCGAGAACTCCTATTTCGATTTCTATAAGAAACTCAATTCACTCAAGCACAACTGCACAGCCATCAATGCAGGCGAAGAAGGCGCTCCGATGGTACGCTATGCCACAGCATCGCCCGACGCCTACGTGTTCTCACGCACCGACATCAACGGCGGAGTTTACGTGTTCGTGAATCTGAGCAAAACCAGAACCGAATTAAAATACACAGGCAATGCACCTCAAGCCAAATCACCAGTGGATTACTTCACAGGAAAGGCAGCAACATTCCCTACCAGCCTCGCACCGTGGGAATACAAGGTGTTCACAGTGAAATAAAAAATTCATTGCTCTTATTGCGTGAATGAAAATATTGCATTATCTTTGCATTCGCTTTTCGGAATTTTCCGAGGCAGGTCCCATAGCTCAGTTGGTTAGAGCATCTGACTCATAATCAGGGGGTCCTTGGTTCAAGCCCAAGTGGGACCACGTTTTAAATCGCTAATTGGCTTATAAATAGCTGGTTAGCGATTTTTGCTTATTTAAAAGTGTCCGCAAAATAAACGCATTTTTGACGTGATAGCAAATCAATTATGTGGTCAAAAAGAGGTGATGCCTGATGCTTGACTAGCTGAATTCAGATTACTAATACAGGTTTTGATGATAGTCATTATCGTATTCATCGTCCTCAAAATCATCTTCTTCGCCACCCTCATTGTATGCCATCGTTTCACGGAATGTGATGGAGTGGTATTGCTCTGATTTCATGAAGAAGTCAATCGCTTCCTCCGAGTTCAATGATAAAACGTTTTTATTCATTTATTTTTCTGGATTAATTTAAATCACAATACTAAATTTTCAGCATTGCCTTTTATTCTTCACAAAAACAATGCCAAAACTGAGTTATATTACCTGCATGACAAAAGGTTGGCAGCAAACCGCGAATTGGCTGCCATCATTCTTTCGTGTCAGCATTAATTCTGTTATTCAGCGTTGAAAATCAGCTTATCAGAGTCGAATCCTCTGCTCTTTGCCTCGGAAAGAATTGTATTCAGCGTGTCGCTTGGCAAAGTGGCTGTGCGCGACAGAATCCATAGATATTTATCGGCATTCCCAGCTCCTACAAGTGCCCACTCATAATCATCGCCCAAAGCAAGCACCCGATAATCGGAATAGAATATCCAAAAAAACGACACCCGGAGCAAACCAGCGACAGATGTAGTTTTAGCCTTTCCAACTATTCGGCTTGGCGCATTTTTCGCAGCATTGAAGCCTGAGTTCACCACCTCGATTTTGCCGTCGGCACGCTGTGTGTACTCCGCCATGACCTTAGTAAGGCCACGCTCAAAACGATGGTCGAAACGCGCAATCTCATACCACTTTCCAAGATACCTATTCAAGTCGAACTCCTTGACCGGAGCAATATTGATTGAGTTCATCACTTTTAAGATTAATTTTCGCCGAAAATACTGATAAAAATCGACACCTCTATAATGAACCAAAAAAATATTCAAAAAATAATTATTGCATATTATATGTTCGGAGAAATAGCTATATTTACCGCCAAATTAAAAACCAATAAAATTATGACCAAGCTAAAACAAGTTTATCGTTGCGCACTTTGCGGAAACATCGTTGAAGTTGTGCATCCTGCCGGCGGAGTGCTGGTATGCTGCGGACAGCCGATGGAGCTGTTGACTGAAAATTCAAAGGAAGCCGCTATCGAAAAGCATGTTCCCGTGGTTGAGAAAATCGACGGCGGATTCAAAGTTACTGTAGGAAGCGTTGAGCATCCTATGCTGCCTGAACACCACATTGAATGGATTGAGCTAATTACCGAAAAGGAAGTAATGCGCAAATACCTGCAGCCGGGTGAAAAGCCGGTTGCGGAATTCAAGACCGATGCCAAAGAAGTCACCGCCAGAGAATATTGCAATCTCCACGGCCTTTGGAAATCGTAATCAGCGAAACGTATTTTAAACGACTAAGGAATATGTCAAAAAAGGCATGTTCCTTTTTTGTTTAGGACAAATTATAATTTGATTTTCAAAATATTATTCATAACTTTGTCATAATGTTTAATATTTAAAATTTTTATCATGGAAGGATTTACTCAGTTTATAATTATTATAGGAGCTATTCTCGAGATTATTGTTCTAATTTGTTTCTTTATTTTATGTTCCAATGTTTCTAAAATCAAGAAATCACTGTTCAGCGATACTAATACTAATTATGGAAGAAAAATCATGTGCTTACTGAGCCTTAACGAAAAAGATAAGGCAAAAGATTTATTAATAAAGAACATTAAAACAGATATCGATGCTTATATTGAAACATATCCCAGCGCAAGTAAAAAAAAGGTTGCAACTTATATAGAGAAACTATATAAACCGTATCTTGAAGCTCTTGATATGAAAATTGATTTATCTATTTTTGACGAGCCAAAACAATAAATACAAATAAATTATGGGAGTTCTATTCAAGCAATTATCATTAACAGCGCCATTTTCGACATCATTATCTTAATTTGCTTGTTTAGTAAGCCTCGTAAACTTCTTTGCTTATCAATTCACCACCAAGTTTTACATCAAAGACGACTTTTTCTGACTGACTGATGGGAACTTCTCCATTGCCCTTATGCTTTAAATGTGCAATTGTGCATCCTTCCGACAAGGTTAGACGTACTGCAATTTCTTCAAAGTCATCCAACAAATAGATTTCGCCATACTTAAGTAATAAACTCCCAATTTGTGTTATATCCATAATTGTTTAATAATTAAAATGTTCATATCATTCTGCCATTCCTGAATTCATTCAAGAATCACATCCATATTCTTTCATAATTTCTCCATCGATGGGAGGTTGTGGGCCATACTTCCCCACAACTTTTCCGCAGTTCCATCCGTTGGAACTGCTAATTTCATGATAGAAGAGACAATCCTCAGGCATTTCAGCCCAAAAGTGGGATAAAATCTCTTTTTATTTAAAAAATGCTGCAAAATTGAATTGAAATAAGCTGTTGATTTTCAGCTCATATAGAGTCGGGGTGAGAAGACTCGAACTTCCGACCTCCACGTCCCGAACGTGGCGCGCTAGCCAACTGTGCTACACCCCGAATGGCATTAACGGGTGCAAAGATAACAATTATTTATTGAATTGAAGAAGATTGCGCCCAATTATTTTATTTTCAAAGCCCGTGCTATGCCGGCATAAGAGATTGTGAAGCCAACCTGATAGCCCTTGAAATGAGCCGTATCCTTTGAGTACGTGGCACGTGCTATGTAAGGAGTCACGCGGACTGTGGAAGTCAGCCGCTCACGTTGCCCGCTGAAAAACAGCGGAGTGCTGGTGACATGGCTATGCACATGAATGTCGAAATCCACTCCGGCAATCCAGTCGAAATCGTTGAGGCTCTTGCTTTCAGTGTTCACGAGCGTCTGCACCACTTTGCCTGAAGCATCACTGCCCCAAGTGTAGTTTCCAACGTTCCAGCTGTAGCCGCTCCAGAAAAATCCTGCATGTGGCGTGACGGTGAACCGCTTCGTATCAACGACGCTGAAACCCAACGACGCCGATATGCTCAGATAAGTGGCATAAGTGTTGATCGACGACTGCAAACTTCGGCCAGAGGCATCCACAAGATTGAAAATGTTAGGATTCTTGAATCGAGGCTGACCATAAGTGATGTCGGCATTTATCTTCAAGCGCTTGTAGCCGCCCAACAAGCCTGCTGTGAAAGTGAAAGTGCTTTTGAAATTATCCTTGATGGTGGATGTTGGGAACACTGCTCCCACACCTATATACATTCCATAGCTGAAATCACTCGGCACGATGGTAGGAACTGGAGGAAGCCCCATTTCGTCAAGTTTGCGGCGGGCATAGTACTCCCAATTCTGCATTTTCGGATCGTTAGTGCCGTTGACGGTTTCCTTTTCCACCGTCTGAAGCTGCTCATTGTAAAGTTCCTGATAATATTTCACGCGCTGGTCGGCCTCGATGCCTGTCATGCCGCCATTTAGGTCGCTTTGCAGCCTGCGGCGATAAATTTCAAGCAAATCAAACTGAAGTTGGTGATAGCGCAACCGCAATTCAGTGCGGCTCGCGGAATCGGCATACGATTGGTTTCTGAACATGGAAGCCGTGGCCAAAAGCCTCATCTGCTCATGCCCCTTGACGCTGATGTCAACCGGACTTGTGGCAAGTTCAGCTTTCATGTACGACTGTATGCCGGGCAGCACCGAAGTGCCGTCGAAATCGTTCCACGACAAAGCCCCGTCGCTCCAGAGCTTCACATCGCCATTTGCGCCCGAGGCACAGAGCGACAGGCACAAAGCGAACAATATATATAGAATCTTCAGTCTCATTTCAGGATAAAATTAATCTTCAAGTTCACTTAAAATCCTCATCAGCACCACTTGTGCCGAAATTTCGCGGTTCGCGGCCTCAGGAATCACGAGCGAATTTTTGCTTTCAATCACATCATCGCTCACAATCATGTTGCGGCGCACTGGCAGGCAGTGCATGAAAAATCCGTTGTCGGTCAAAGCCATCTTCTTAGTCGTCACCGTCCAACTTCTGTCTCCGCAGATGTTCTTACCATAGTCAGCATCGGCATACACCGCCCAATTCTTGGCATACACAAATTCAGCGCCGGCGAGAGCCTTATCTTGGTCATATTCAATTTTTGCGCCCTTCGTGAACTTCTCCGACAATTCATAGCCGTGAGGCTGCACAATGGTGAAATCGTAGCCTGCAGCCACCATCCATTGCGCAAATGAGTTTGGCACAGCCTGCGGAAGCGATTTTGGATGAGGTGCCCACGTCATCACCACTTTCGGACGCTCATGGCGCTTATGCTCCTCAATGGTGAGCAAGTCGGCAAAAGCCTGAAGGGGATGCACCGTAGCCGTCTCCATGGCGAAAACAGGCCGTCCGGAATATTGTATGAACTGATTTAGGATTTTCTCCTCGTAATCGTCCTTCTTGTTTTCAAATTTCGCGAATGAGCGGACACCGATAACGTCGCAATAGCAGCCCATCACTGGAATGGCCTCAAGCAGATGCTCCGTCTTGTCGCCATCCATAATCACGCCGCGCTCTGTTTCCAGTTTCCACATGCCTTGGTTCACATCGAGCACTATCACATTCATGCCCAGATTCATGGCAGCCTTCTGAGTGCTCAATCGCGTGCGGAGCGAAGAATTAAAGAAAATCATCAGCAAAGTCTTGTCCCTGCCGAGTGCCTTGTAATCAAATCGGTTTTTCTTCACTTCAAGAGCCTCTTTCACCGCTGCCTTGATGTCGCCAATGTCACTAACATTTTTGAAATATCTCATAATAGTCATCGTTTGTTTCAGGGTTGCAAGTTACGAATAAATTCGCTTATTTGCTGCCAATTTACTCAATAACGGACTAAAATGATGAAAAATTGTGATTTTTAGTAGAGGATTCGCCATCGGCAACTGTTTTAATACAAATAAAATTCATATATTCGCATAATCATATCATTAGTGATGAAATACGATGAAAGCTACATGAACATGCACGAATGGCTGCCCGTCAGGCTGTCGGCACGCGCATGGCTGAAAAACAGAAATCACCGTGAGTACATTTCCGCCCGCAAGGCACTCACCGACATGGCCTTGACGCTGCTGAAGCCCTGCTTTTGGGCATCGTTGCTGCTTTTCATCGTCAGCATCGTCGTGCAAGGCAGGAACCAGTCGCCGGCAATCTTGGCCATCGCGGCATTATTGCCCTACGTCTTAGGTTATTCAATAGGACTGATAATGTGCTATGTCCGTTGCGTTTCGCGCCCCCGCAGGCGCGACGCACTCATTGAGCGCCTTTTCAGCCGGCTCACCGCCTCAGGAGCCACAATCGAAAAAATCTACGATGCCGTTTACGCAGTCCGTCACGACGGAGTGATGCTCGTGGTGCATTTCGGCCAGCTCTTCACCCGCGATAAGCACGGTCGTCCGCAGCCCTGTCCCATTTCCGACACCATTTTCGCACGCACATTCTTTTATGTCACAGCCGACGTTGACCAGCATAAACTTGCAACCGAAATTTCCGATTTTCTCCACGGCAAAACCTCGCCCACACGATTCTTCTTTGAACCCTACACCATATTTTTCCGTCTTCGCCACGATGACAATCCCGACACCGTCCTCGACACCTACAATGCCATGCTCTCCATCTCCCAGCATTTCCACCTTCCCCTTGTCGATGCCCAGCAGTTGGAATCCTTAACCGACCAAACCCAAAAGCATTGAACATACTTCTTCCACCACCAGCACAAAAAGGGTCTGAATTACACTCGCCCGAAGCACAATTTTCCGTCGAATTTCGTTGTGGTTTCCAATATGGGTCTGGACAGCAAAAACGGCACTTAACTAATTGAAATAAGGATATGTTACAAGGGTGTCCATTTTATTTTTCCCGATGTTTGCCCCATACTGCTACACCTAAATAATGCAAGTTTACAAACCATTCAAAGAACTATGGCGACGAATTAGGTTAAACACGAATAAAGGCGCTGCCTAATTGCCGTTGACAAAATTAGAGCATGTGATTAAAAAAACTACAAGGAAAAAGGAATTTCCGCCAATCAATCCATCAGGCAAAATGGAAAATGCGGCAAAGGAATTTGACAATTGGGTCGGTGATAAGTTTGCGGACACGGTCAATAAGCACACAGTCCATAAAAATCGTAATCAGGGCGACGATGCAAAGCAAAGTGAACATCAAATAGCCATGGGCGGCAGAAAGATTCTTGAATAACGGGACAAATAACCCGCCAAAAATATATGGATTCTTATGAATAAGGTACACGGCAAACGATGATGAGGCAATCCAATTCACCGTAGAACTTTGGAAACGCAGCGTGATGAAAATCATAAAGAACGCCACCGAAGCAGCAATCACCAATGGAGAATTATAGGAAAACACCTTCACGTAAGGCAGCACCATGGTCAATCCCAAAATGGAAAGGAAGCAGAAAATATAGATAATTATGCTCAACCTCCTCACATTTTTTGGCTCATCGACAGCAACCTGCCTCCAGTAGAAGCTGACGTAGCGGGCCAACAGATACATCACCGAAAGATGCACAATATTGTAGCCGTTCTTATCCACGCTGCCCTCGCAGAACCAGCCGAAATAGCAGTCGATGACCAAAATGCCGACAATCAGCAACTGAAACTGCTTCCGCGACATCGACTCAACGCCAAGGTTGAGCAACGGGCTTATCAGCATCAAAAACAGATAATCGCGGATGAACCAAAGGTCGGTGCCGGAAAACACCAGCAAAGCATTCTTTGCGTTTTCCCAAACCAGCAATTTTGGATTGACGATGCAGACAGCCACATAGATGACGATGGAATAGAATGCGCACCACAAAATGTAATTGATAAGCCGCTTTCCCGTCAATCGGATTCCGAAATAGCCGGAAATAAGCACAAAGCAATTCACCCCGATAATGGCAAACGTCTCAACCAGTTCCTTGCTCCAAGTGCCGAAATCGCCATCCGCCACCCACGGCTGAAAAAGTGAAGGCATTCCCAGCGAAGCGCCGTCAGCGTGAACAAGCAGAATCATCATCATGCTGATAATTCTGAATAATTCAATGTTCGACTGTCGGGCTTTAATCATCCAAGTGCGTTTTTATAATTGGCAAAGATAATGCTTTTCGCAATACAAAATGAAAATTCACAATAAAAAAGGCGAAGCATAAAGCCCCGCCCTCAATTATTTCAAACAATGAATTTTTACTCTTGCTTATTGTCGGCGTTACGGATCTGCACACGGCGGATTTTGCCGCTGATTGTCTTAGGCAGCTCATCGACGAACTCGATGACGCGCGGATATTTGTAAGGCGCAGTGGTGTGCTTCACATGGTCCTGAATCTCCTTAATAAGTTCAGGTGATTCCTTGCCCTTATATTCCTTGGCAAGCACAATGGTAGCCTTCACCACCTGTCCGCGGATAGGGTCAGGAACGCCGGTAATGGCACATTCCACCACGGCTGGGTGAGTCATCAGCGCACTTTCAACCTCGAACGGGCCGATGCGGTAGCCGGAGGATTTGATTACATCGTCCTTACGTCCGATGAACCAGTAATAACCCTCCTCATCGCGCCAAGCCATGTCGCCAGTGTGATATATTCCGTCGTGCCAAGCCTCTTTTGTGAGTTCCGGGTCACGATAATATTCCTTGAAAAGGCCGAGCGGCTTTTTGTCGCCGACTTTCACAACTATTTCGCCCTGCTCACCTTCTTCAGCCCAACGTCCGTCGCTTGTCATCAAGTCGATGTCGTAAACCGGGCCTTTCTTGCCCATCGAGCCAGGATGCGGTTCAAGATATTTGTAAGTTCCGACGGTTACGGTGGTTTCTGTCTGGCCAAAAGCCTCCATCAGCTTAATGCCGGTGAGCCTGTACCATTCATCGAACACGCTTGGGTTCAACGCCTCGCCTGCTATGCAGCAATATTTCAGCGACGACAAATCATATTTCGAGATGTCCTCGGTGATGAGGAAGCGGAACACTGTGGGAGGTGCGCAGAATGAAGTGACATGATATTTATGGAAAATCTCAAGCACGTCAACCGGCTTGAATTTCTCAAAATCGTAAACGAACACATTGGCTCCGGCAATCCATTGTCCATAATATTTGCCCCACACGGCCTTGCCCCAACCAGTGTCGGCCAGAGTGAAGTGCAGGCTGTTCTCGTTCAAGTTGTGCCAATAAGAGCCGGTGATGATATGTCCCAGCGGGTAAAGGAAATCGTGCGCCACCATTTTAGGTTCGCCCGAAGTGCCCGAAGTGAAATACATCAGGGAAGTATCGTCGTTGGAGTTTACATGAGCCGGACGCACAAACTTGGGAGCGGCCTCGATGCCTTTCATGAAGTCATCCCATCCTTCAGGGACTTTAGGTCCGATGGAAATGTAATTCTTTACTGAAGGACAGTCAGGACGCGCCACGTTGATATGGTCGAGGACAATATCGTCGCCGACGGCGATTATCGCACGGATGTCGGCTGCATTGGCACGGTAAACTATATCCTTATCCGTCAGCAGGTGAGTGGCAGGAATCACCACAGCACCGATTTTGTGCAAAGCAGTGATTGCGAACCAGAACTGGTAACGACGCTTCAGAATCAGCATCACCATATCGCCTTTTTTAATTCCAAGCTGCATCAGATAGGAAGCCGTCTTGTCGCTCTCGCGCTTAATGTCGGCAAATGTGAACTGAATTTCTTCCCCTTTATCGTTAGTCCAAAGTAGCGCTTTCTTGTCGGGTTCGGTCTTGGCCCATTCATCCACGACGTCGTAAGCAAAATTGAAATTTTCAGGAACCTTCACTTTGAAATTCTCCATGAAGTCCTCATAAGAGCTGAATTCCGTTCTTTCCAAAAACTTTTCTAACATCTTTTCTACCTTTAATTTTTTTACTTTAGGAAATTATAGCAATAAATCTTACGGGTTTGTCATCAAGAGCACGCATGCCATGAGGAATTTTGGCATTGAACATTATGCTGTCGCCGGTTTCAAGGATAATCTTGTTGCCGCCGATGCGAAGTTCCAAGCGTCCCTCCACCACATAGTTGAATTCCTGCCCCTCATGTGAATTGGCAGTGTCCTTGCGCTTGTCGTCAGGCTCAACAAGAACCATGAAAGGGTCCATTACGCGATGTGCGAATCCGGCAGCAAGCGATTGGTAACTATAGGCCTTTGTGCGCTCCACGCGGGCTCCACGCCCACTGCGGGTGACAAAATAGCTGTTCATCTTAGGGTCCTCGTCGAAGAGCAATGCGCTCAATTCCACTCCGTACTGATGAGCTACGCTGTGAATGAAACTTATCGGAATGTCGGACGAACCGCTTTCGTATTCAACGTAGGTCGGTGTGCTGACTCCGCACGCCTTGGCAAAGTCGTCAGGCGTCAGGTCGAGTGAATCGCGAAGGCCCTTCAACCTGCGAGCCACTTCCTCAACTTTTTCAATTTTTGTCATAGTGCAATGTAATTATTATTACTTCCCAGCTTGGCCGGAAGTCAACAGCAACTGAATTAACCGCGCTCCCACGCCATAGTGCCTGCAAAGTTAACTTATTTGCAAGCATTAATGAAAATTTTAATAAAATTTGTGCTACTAATCACACAGATAGGAATATAGTGTGCACATTTTTGCACAAAACAGGCAAAAGTGTGAAATGGAAATGCGGTATATTTTCCATTTTTCTATCGGCTTTCCGATGGCAGCCAAGCATGACGTGCAGTAACTTTGCCGATGACGGCCAACTTAGGCGGCGCCTCGGAAAAAGATATTAAAAACTTCGTTTTCATTTCGTTTTTCACTCGGCTTGCAGTAACTTTGCCGATGACGGCCAACTTAGGCGGCGCCTCGGAAAAAGATATTAAAAACTTCGTTTTCATTTCGTTTTTCACTCGGCTTGCAGTAACTTTGCAGCGAAAAATGATAAGTGACTTCAAAAAAATATGTGTGTTCTGCGCATCAAGTTCCCGAATCGACAAGAAATATGTGGATGCGGCCTATGAACTTGGGCGGCTGTTTTCGGCCAACGGAATCAGTTGTGTGTGCGGCGCAGGGCGCGAAGGACTGATGAAAGCCGTGACCGACGGAACCATTGATTCCGGCGGACATGCCATTGGAATCATTCCGCAATTCATGGTCGATAACGGCTGGCATTATCCGAAGCTGAGCGAAATAATCGTAACCGACGACATGCACTCACGCAAACAGTCGATGGCGGATATGGCCGATGCAGTGATTGCCCTTCCAGGCGGCTGCGGCACGCTTGAGGAACTGCTTGAAATAATCACGTGGAAGCAACTTGGAATTTTCGGCAAACCGATAATCATACTGAACACTGACGGATTTTTCGATGACCTGCTGCGAATGCTTTCGCACTGCATCAACGAGGGATTCATGAAGCCGTCGCATTCACACTTGTGGCATGTGGCAGGCACGCCGGCTGAGGCAATTGCGGAATTGGGCGGCATAAACATCGAAGAGGATGCCAAAGTGGAAAGTAAATATTGATGACTGATGCCTAACGCACACCACATAAGCAACGCCACAACGGTACAGACCGCGCACACTGATTCAGTAGCAAAGGATTCAGTGGCGCACGACACCGTGCCCGCCTACTATGCGCCAAAATACCTTACCGGCTTCCCCGACAGCATCGGCAACGACATGCACATCAAGCAGCTCGACCAATTGCCTGTGATGACTGTACCTGCCGAATCAAAGCCGCAATCCTACGAGAACACGCCGCTTCACGACACGGGAACAATGCTTCTGGTGCTTCTGTCGTTCATTTTCATCGCAATAAGCTATAAAAACGGCTATCTATATATCCGCAAATTCATGCACAACATGTTCTCGGTGCGCGAAAGGCAAAACCTGTTTGACGACCCTACAGCCAGCGATGCGCAGATATTGACCGCCCTGATAGCCAACACATGCATCATGGAGGGCATAGCTCTCTACATGGCAGTGGCATATTTCAACCCCGCAATCGACATGTCGGTCAATGTGTTCAAATTCGTGGGAGTGCTGACAGGCGTGGCATTGGTGCTTTATATGTTCCAACTGCTTCTCTACAACACTGTGGGCTATGTGTTTTCCGACAAAAATTCGCTTCAGCTCTGGCTCGACGGATTTTTCGCCACGCAATCGTTGCTGGGACTGCTGCTGTTCCCCGTTGTATTCATCATGCTTCTTTATCCCGAGACAATGGAATCAATGCTATTTTGCAGCGCATTATTATATATTTTGGCAAGAATAGTATTCATCTGCAAGGGTTTTAGAATTTTTTACAACAATTTGTCGTCGTGTCTATATTTTATTTTGTATCTTTGCAGCGTCGAAATTGTACCTGTAATTCTCTCCTACATTGGCGCAGTTTTTTTATGTAACATTTTACAGTCTTAATAAAAACGGCGAAGAGTGAAAATCAAGAAAATACTAGTTTCTCAACCGAAACCGTCATCAGAAAAATCGCCATACTACGACATTGCAGAAAAGTATGGAGTGGAGATAGTGTTCAGGCCTTTCATAAAGGTTGAAGGATTGACATCTAAAGAATTTAGACAGTCAAAGATTTCTATCCCTGATTACACAGCCATAATCTTTACGGCACGCACTGCAATTGACAACTTTTTCCGGCTTTGCGATGAAGTACGCTACAAAGTGCCTGAAACACTGAAATACTTCTGCACCACCGAAGCCATAGCATATTATCTTCAGAGATACACAGTTTATCGCAAGCGTAAAATATTCTATGGAGTATCGGGCAAGCTGAACGATTCCACTCTGCTTCAATCACTCTCAAAGCACAACAAGGAGAAATACCTGTTGCCGATGTCGGATGTGCATGAGGTACACAAGGACAATAACACGGAAGTGCTCGACAACCTGAAAATCAATTACACCAAAGCAGTGATGTACCGCACGGTTAGCAATGATTTCAAGGAAAATGAGCCTTTCGACTACGATATGCTGCTATTTTTCAGCCCATCAGGAATAGATTCCCTTTTGAAGAACTTCCCGGATTTCAAGCAGGGCAACGTGAAAATAGGCACATTTGGTGCAACCACAGCGAAATCAGTGGACAACGCAGGATTGAGGCTTGACCTTCAAGCCCCTACGCCGGAAGCACCCTCAATGACTGCCGCTCTCGACAATTATCTCAAGAAGCAGAAGGATTGAGTAGGAAAGAGGCATTGCTCTCTTTCAAGCTGAAAATGCAAACTGTCAATAAATTATCATAGTGTCGTTTACATTGCACAAATATGAGAAACTCTGCAGCCGCACAGCTATCGACGAATTATTCAGAACAGGCAGCTCGGCTGTGGCTTATCCGTTAAGGGCAGTGTTCACGATTAGGAATGATGGGAACAAAGCGTCAAGGTTTTTCATTTCGATTCCAAAGAAGAAAATCCGCACGGCAGTACAGCGGGTACTGCTAAGGCGACGCACACGCGAGGCCTACAGGCTCAACAGGGAGCTGCTGGCACCAATCGCCTCAGTTGACGGGCGCACCGTTGATATTGCCTTCCTCTACATGGACAAGGAAATAGCCGATTATGCGACCATTGAACTGAAAATGAAAACCTTACTCAAACGCATTGCTGACAGTGGGATAGATGCACAGTAAACTATTTATGAAACATTTTTTATCAATTTTGCTGATATTACCGATACAATTTTACCGATCTTGCATCTCGCCGATGCTTCCTCCGAGTTGCCGCTACACCCCGACGTGCAGCGAATACGCCATCGAGGCACTCAAAAAGTACGGACCGATAAAGGGACTGTTTCTTGCCGGCAAACGCATTTTGCGCTGCAATCCATGGGGAGGCAGCGGCTACGATCCTGTACCCTAATGTTATAAGAAAATAATTATAGTTACACCTTAGTTATTAATTAATGCTTAATATGATTTTTGACATACACACGCATAATCTTGATGCTGACAATGCTGTTATCAGCGTCACACCTGAAAATTATTCCCCACAGCCAGGAAAACTCTATTCAGTGGGAGTACACCCTTGGGATACCGAGAAAGAAAAGGAAAGCATACTCGAACAGCTTGAAGATATGGTTATTGACGACCCTCGGGTTGTGGCCATCGGCGAAAGCGGAATCGACATTCTGCGCGGCGCAAGCAAGACGAAGCAAATTGAATTTCTGAAATTTCACATATATCTTTCCGAGAAAAAGCAGTGCCCGCTTGTGCTGCACTGCGTTCGTGCCAATGGCGAAATAATAGCCCTGCACAAGCGCTTCAGTCCCAAGCAGCCGTGGATAGTCCATGGATTCCGCGGGAAAAGCATGGTGGCCAGCGCATTTGTCGCAGCCGGAATATACATATCCTTCGGATATCTATTCAATCCCGCAGCTGTGTGCGCAACGCCGCTCGACAAAATTCTTGTGGAAACTGACGATTCGGAGCATTCCTTAGTTTCGACTTACAACAAAATAGCCAAAGCAAAGGGCATAAAGCCGCATGTACTGCGCAATGCTGTGATGCAGAACATAAAGGAACTGTTCCATTCCCAAAGCATATAAAAAATTGCTCTCTCATCAGGATTCAATCACCGGCAAGAGAGCAATTATGTAATTGTCGTTTATTCTGAAAACCTATTCAGGCACTGAAATGTAGCCATCGTAAGTGTAGAAGTTGGCCACACCGCTTAAATACAGATAACCGCCGTCGAAACGGTAATAGAAATTCTGCTCATAACCATCCTCATAACGGATTGACACGACATCCTCACCGGCATAATCATCGTAGTAGGCAGTCCACACGATACCCATGTTCTGCCAAGAGCCGCCATTGTCGTAGTAGCCGTAAGTACCAGTACCATCGCTATAGAAGGCGTACTTCACAACATTAATGTCAGTGATTCCACCAGCTTGAGTGAAGTTAAGTTCCCAGGTTCCAACCAGAGGGGAATAATATGGGTCGTCACCTACACATGATGTCATCGCCAGACCCATCATCATCAACATGGCAATTATAAGCGCATTGATTTTACGATTCTTCATAAAAATTTTCTTTTTCATCTTTTTTATTCTATTGCTTTTAAGTTTTGCAAATATATGCAATATGCCAATTTATTGAAACTAATTTCGACATTATTTTATTAAAATCCACAATTTTGCGTTGAAATTGAATTATATATTGCAATTATTAAAGCTAAACCTTAGTCAGAAAAAAACTGTACCGCAAAAAAAGCCCATTTAAGATTTGCTTTTCATCGGTTTGTTATGTACATTTGCGACTGAATCGCAATTATCTAAAAAATGGATAGGCAGCATTTATGATCCATTACATAAAAATCTATATGAATTTCATAAATATATCTTTACTTAATGTTTAACTAAAAACTGACACAATGAAAAAGTTCTTACTTGGTGCGGCACTCGCTGTTGCCGCGTTGTGCGGTGGAGGTTTTGGGGCACAAGCTCAAAATGCTTACGCCTATGGAGTTAAGGCTGGCGAACTGTCGGCCGACGGCTCTCAAATCACCCTCTACTATTCTCTGAACACGGCTGCCACAGCCGTCACTGTCGATGTCTATGCTGCCGACAAGCTTTTCAAGACGTTCACGTCCGACAAGCTCGCCGCTGGCCCCGACACCCTCACTATTTCCACCGATGGTCTGCCTAAGGGACAGGCTCTCACCTGGAAAGTTAACGTTACTGGAGCAAAGGTTGAAACTGCCGTTGCTGCCGGACCGGTTTACAATTTCTGGTCTCCTTATGGCATCGCTGTCAACAACAACCCTTACACCGACAACTTCGGTGAAGTGCTTGTCACAGAATCTCAACCAAATGTTCCTGCCGCCGGTTATCACACCTCAGCTGAAGGACAAGGTATCTATGCGTTCACTCCGGCTCTTGAGCCTGTCAAGAATGCTTCCGATGGCCTTTGCTTCAAGGGCGGACTGACTTTCACCACTGGCAAATACGGTAACGCTTCCAGCACTATCTTTGGCCCGAAGCGCATTCACTTCTCGGCTGAGGGCCGTCTGTTCATGAGTACCGGCGACCCTAACCTCAATCATCTCTATGAGGTTGATCCTACTGACTTGAACAAGCCGTTCACTCCGATTTTCACAGGCGCTTACCGCGACACTGCCAACTATGGTTGCAATCTCATGACTGCCGACAGTGCTTTCATTGCCGGTGCCAACGCATCTTTCGATGTGAAGGGTGTAAGCGATAGTCTCAAGATTGTTGCTCTCTCATGCGATCAGGGCCAAGGTTTCTCCTATGGCATTTACACTACCAACGAATACAATCTTGGCACTGCCACGTCTTGGGACAAGGCTCCTTCTGCCAACATCGACGCGTTGACTCATCAGTACACCATTTCATCCCAGTCTGTTAATATCGTTTACGACAATAAGGGCGGAATCTGGTACGTTCAATATCGTGGCACTCCTACTGAAGCTCAACCTGCCATCAAGCACATCAATGCTGCAGGTGTTGAGGACTACAGCGACATCACCACTGTTGCCCGCTCTGGCGGTGTGGCTTTCAATCCTGATTTCTCAAAAATCGCCATCGCTACTGGCAAAAAACAGATTTCTGTCTTCGCTATCTCTACCGACTCTGTCGGCAAACCTGTTCTGACCAAGCTTTATAGTATTGCCACTGCTTTCAATGGCTCTAACGACATCGCTTGGGACGTTGCCGGTAACCTTTACACTTGCGACAACAGCTCCGAGCGTTTCGGCATGTATCAGCTGCCTCGCGACACTGATGTTGTCACCACTCCTGCCATGGCCAAGTACGCGTTCACAATTCCTGCTCCGCAGGTTCTGCCTACTTTGACTTTGGCTTCCAAGAACACTACTGTTCCTGCTGTTGCCGACAACCGTGAAGGTGTGTTTATCGACAACAACTGGTTCATCATGGACAAGAAAAACAAGGTTGTTCAAGTTTACGACACCGAAGGCAATCCTTTGACCACCACTTTTGCTGCTGGTGCTTGCACCAACATCGGCAAAGACGAGGCCGGTAACTTAATCGTTCGCATGGCTTCTGATTTCCCAAGCAGCCCTACTACTTCTATCCGCATCATCCCTACCGATGGTTCTGCTCCTGTTGACGTTGCCATCAGCGGCGTTACCGAAGCCCGCAACGACTGGTACGGCACTGCTCAGGGTAATCTGCTTTCACCTCAAGGCGGTCGCCTCTACATCCTTCCTAACAATTCCACAAAGCTCTCTGTTGTGTCTATCAAGAACGGTGTTCAGGATGTTGCCGCTTCTCACACTTTCGATGTTGCTGGTGCTAGTGGCTACAGCATCGTCTATTCGTTCACTCCTGGCGTTAAAGAGCATGTCATGGTTTGTCCTCGTGGCACCGACAAGTCTTATCTCGACGGCACTCTCGCTGCCGACGGCCAGTCTATGACGACTACTCCTCTGTTTATGCCTGGCAAGACTGAATCCATTGGCGCTACCTTCTTCACTATGGGTGGTGTCAATTATGTGGTTTATCCTTCTGGCACTAAATACATGGACGGCTTCTCCATCGCTCCTGTTTCATCTTCTGAAGCAACCGAAGCTGCCGTAACTCACGAGCCTACAATCACTACTGCTCCTAACACATTCACCGCAAACTGGTTTGGTGTTAAGGTGCTTAGCGACACTGTTGCCAACATCTTCCAGTATTATCCTGGTGGATTCTTCGCAATGTACAAGTTCACAATGCCTCGCATCATGGATGAAACTCCTACGGCTTACGTTATGGGCGAAATCACTGCCAATGCCGATAAATGGGCTGCCAACGTTGGCGCTCCTATGACTCACGGTGAAGGTGGCGTATTCAAGGCTGTCGTTTCTACCGACAAGGCCGACGCTTATTATGGCTTGACTATGGCTCTCGGCACTTCCGCCGACGATTGGGCCACTGTCAGCAAAAACCGTCTCATCCCTGACGTTGACGGCACTGTGCTCCCCGATGGCGTTCCCACTCATCTCTCTTTTGGTACTGACAAAGCCTGGAAGTTCGACAAACAAGGAACTTATCAGCTTATCCTCAACATCGGCCTCGACTCAATGACCATCACTGCCAATCTTTGGAAAGCTGCCGCTGTCGTCACTTATCCTGAAAAGCTCTATGTAATCGGTAACCTCGGCTCTCCTAAGGGCGACTGGAAACCTAACGACGACACCAACATCCTCACCAAGTCTGCTACAACTGAAGGTGAATACACTGGACAAATCACTGTATTCAACCAAGTTGATGCTAATAGCAACATTCTCTACGCAGGTTGGTTCGCTCTCGGCTCACAGCTCGGCACTACCGACACCGATTGGGATACATTCAATGCTCATCGCTTAGGTCCTAAAGAGGACAACACTATTCTTGAAAGTGGCGTAGCTGGCCCGCTCTTCGCTACCACCAACGCTTCTTACAAGGTTGAAATACCTGCTGTCAGCAACACTTACAATGTCGTTGCCAACCTGAAGGACAACACTATCCTGCTCACTCTCGTAAGCACCGGTGTTGACAAGGTTTCCACAAACGATGTACGTGTCGTTGCAGGCACGGGCGAAATCAACATCTTCGGCAATGCACAGAACGTTGCAGTTTACACTGCCGGCGGTGCATTGATTAGCAAGAATCAGGTACGCGTCAATTGCGCTCCTGGAATGTACGTTGTCCGTGCAAACGGCAAGACATTCAAGGTACTTGTTAAATAAAACCTGACATATTCATTAAAAAAGGCGGGTCAAGTGTGGCCCGCCTTTTTTTGTCATTACTTATCAGTTAATATTTTTCAGAATATTGGTGATTTTCAGAACAAAATCGGCCCAAATTTTCATTTATTGTTAAAAATATGGTGATTTTCCACTAAGAAATTGATTTTTTAATTCAAATAAAGTATATTTGCAAGTTGAAGCGTGTGAACGCTATAACAAGGGTAATAAGTTTCTTATTACCTAATCATTTAGTCTAAATTTCCCTATGTCGTTAGTTGAGAGGATGTATGTGAATATCTAATTGATACGACCGACAAAACATTATTATCTACCAGTGATGATAATGGATAGAATCTACCGCACATGCGGTAGATTCTTTTGCTTTTTTCAAGAAAAATCGCATTTTTACTGATGTTTTTGCATTAAAAATTGCTTAAAACTAATTATTTACTTTTTATTGCAACCACTTTGCATTAACTTTGCAGCCTATTAAGCATAAGATTAAACATCTTAAAGATGAGAAAGTACAAGATTCTAAACAACACAATCGGTTGGGTCATTTTTGCGGTGGCGGCGTTCACTTATCTGATGACCATTGAACCGACCGCAAGTTTCTGGGATTGCCCGGAATTCATATCACAAGGTTTTAAACTTGAAGTGGGGCACCCGCCCGGCAACCCGATTTTCATGATGGCGGCGCGATTTGCCATCAACTTTGCCGGAGGCGACATCAATGCAGTGGCAAAATGTGTCAACTCAATGTCAGCCCTTCTGAGTGCCGGAACTATTCTTTTGCTGTTCTGGACCATCACGCACCTTGTAAAGAAACTCGTGATGAGGAAAAAGGAAGATGCTGAAATGACGCTTTCTCAATATCTTGTGATTTTCGGAAGCGGCATTTGCGGCGCACTTGCCTACACTTGGAGCGACACTTTCTGGTTCTCGGCGGTTGAGGCTGAGGTTTACGCCTTCTCCTCATTCTGCACGGCACTCGTGTTCTGGCTGATTCTGAAATGGGAAAACCGTGCCGACCAGCCTCACAGCGACCGTTATCTTGTGCTGATTGCCTATGTAATCGGTGTTTCCATCGCGGTGCACCTGCTCAATCTGCTTTGCATCCCTGCCATCGTATTGGTGTTCTACTACAAGAAGTTCAAAAATACCAATGCCAAAGGCTCACTGCTTGCATTGCTGGTTTCATTCGCTATTATTTTCCTCATCCTCTACGGACTTGTTCCTGGATTTGTTGAGGTATCCCAATATTTTGAACTGCTTTGCGTGAATGTTTTGGGCATGTCCTACAACACCGGCGTGCTGATTTATGCCATTATTGATATCGCCGTGTTCTCATGGTGCATCTATGAGCTTTACAAGCAGAATAACGCACAGCGCATAAAGTTCGCCTTCTTCCTGAGCATACTTGTTTCAGGAATTCCTTTCATTGGCGACAGCTGGCTGATTCCGATAATTTTCCTTATCGGTCTGGCTCTCTATCTGTTCAAATATTGCAAGAAGATTCCGGTACGCATATTCACTATAATAGCCATGAGCATCTTCGTGATTTTCATCGGTTATTCCTCTTATGCGCTTATCCTTATCCGCTCAAGTGCCGAAACCCCGATGGACCAGAACTCGCCTGACAACGTGTTCTCCCTCGAGAGCTACCTCAACCGTGAGCAATACGGTGAACGCCCGCTGCTCTACGGAAAGACTTTCAACGCCGGAGTTGTGTACGTTGATTCTCCAAGCGGCGTTTCAAAGCCTATGATTGAAGAAGGCCGACCTCTTTACGCCAAAGTTGTAAAGACGAACAAGGACCAGCCTGACCATTACAAAATGATTGGCCATAATGAGGATTACAAGACCTCGCCGGAACTTGACATGTTCTTCCCGCGTATGTACGACGGCACTCATGCAGCCGAATACACGCAGTGGATTAATATGCAGGGCACTCCTGTGCAGGCCACAACCCGCGTGGATGCCGACGGCAACACCACTGCGACCGACACGAAAATCAAGCCTACTTTTGTGGAGAATATCAAATTCTTCCTTGATTATCAAGTCAATTATATGTACTGGCGCTATTTCATGTGGAATTTCTCCGGACGTCAGAACGACATTCAGGGAATGGGCGAAATCACCCAAGGCAACTGGATTAGCGGTATTCCGGCCATCGACAATATGCGGCTTGGCGACCAAAAACTCATGCCTAAGGATTTGACAACTGGCAACAAGGGGCACAACGTGTTCTATATGCTTCCATTGCTGCTCGGTATCATAGGTCTGCTATGGCAGGCTTTCTCCGACAAGAAAGGAATCGAACAATTCTGGATTATCTTCTTCCTGTTCTTCATGACGGGACTTGCGATTGTAATTTATCTTAACCAGACTCCAAGCCAGCCGCGTGAACGTGACTATGCTTATGCAGGCTCGTTCTATGCCTTCACCATTTGGGTCGGCATGGGAGTTGCCGGAATTTGGGCGCTGATAAAATGGATTGCAGCCAAGATTTCAGAAAAGAAAGATAAGAAGGGCGCAGTTGATGCTGCTGACTCCGACGAGAGTGACAAGCGTGGCATCAACATCGCAGCTGCTGTAGTGGCAACCGTAATCGGAATCCTTGTTCCTATCCAGATGGTAAGCCAGACGTGGGACGACCACGACCGTTCAGGCCGTTATCCTGCCCGCGACTTCGGACGCAACTATCTGTCGAGTGTTGACAAAAACGGCATAATATTCACCAACGGCGATAACGACACCTTCCCTCTCTGGTACTGCCAGGAAGTTGAGGGCTACCGTACCGACGTGCGCGTCATCAATCTGAGCTACCTTTCCACCGACTGGTATATCGCCCAGATGCAACGCCCTGCTTACGAATCCGCTCCTGTTCCGATGCTCGCCAACAAAACGACTTTTGCATACAATGAACGCCAATACAACTACTTCATTGAGGCCGACACCACAATGCACGTGCCTGTGCTGAAGTCGCTTGAACAGCTCTACGGCCCTGACTACAAGAACAACACTTATAACTTGCCTCAGATTAAGTACCCGATGATGTACATCCCTGTAAATGCCGATGCAGCAGTAAATGCCGGCGTAATCACAGCCGACCAAAAGGCTGCCGCACAGGAATACATCGATTGCAATATGCTTAGGGACAAATACACCGCAAGTGATATGGCAATGAGCAGCAGCAAGGTTATGTCGCTCGATATTATCGCGTCGAGCATTGCTCAGGGATGGAAACGTCCTTGCTACTTCGCCATGACGGTTCCCGACAGCTATTACCTCGGACTTTCTCCTTATATGCGCAATACGGGTATGGCCTATGAGGTTACTCCGATTATCGACCCGAACTACAACGGCGAAATCGGCACTAACCCCGACAAGATGTACAACATCGTAATGACCAAGTTCTGTTGGGCAGGAATCGACAAGGCTCCTAAAGGCAGTCTTTATCTCGACGAAACTATCCGCCGCATGGTCACCACGACCCGCAGCGCTATGGTTGACCTCGCCTACGACCTCATCTATCAAGGAATGGTGGCAAAGCAGAACAAGCAAAGCGCAGCTTACATTGCCGACCGCTTCAACAAGGCCCGCAAGGTACTCCAGACCATGGAGACCAAGCTCCCTATTGAAAGTGTGCCTTACGCTGTCCAGCTTGGCCAGAAGGTTGCTCAAATCTACAATCTGCTTGGCGAACAAAGTGGCAATGCAGGCGATAAGAATCATGCTCTGCAGATAATGCTTGAGGAAATCAACCGCTATGCCGAATACATAAGGTTCTATCAGTCGTTGGACACTGATAATTATAGACGCCTCTGCTCCACCGACACTTTCATTGACCAGCAATATTTCGTATCTCTGCTCCAGACTTATGCACAGCTGAATCCTAACGGTGCTGACAAATTGATGAAGACCCTGCAGGCTCAAGGCATCAATCTCCAACGCTTCAATCAGATGGCTCTGCAAAGTCAGCAGCAATATGAGGCTCAGCAGGCTGCCCAACAGCAGGCCGCTCAGCCGCAGGACAGTGGAAGCCAGCTTGGTGGCAGTGACTCGTCAGGCTTCGACGGATTTTAATTATCCTCAAAAAAAGCCTTTTTAATTATAGGAGGCTGGAGAACGTTTTGAAATTGCTTCATCGTTTCGCCAGCCTCTTTTTTTTAGTCTTATTTCTTAGCTTAGTATTACAGTGTTAGTTGAACGTCCTCCATTATTATATAGAATGCTGTTCCCTGAGGGAATATGGCGCATTCAGAAAAAGGAAAAGGCTGTGTATCTCACTTTCGACGATGGCCCTATCCCAGAAGTAACCCCGTGGGTGCTCGACATCCTCGACCAATATGGCATCAAGGCTACCTTCTTCTGTGTAGGCGACAACGTGAAACGCAATCCTGAACTCTTCGAGGAAGTGAAACGTCGCGGACACAGCGTCGGAAACCACACAATGAATCATCTTCAGGGTGCCCATGTCACCACACGCACCTATCTCCGCAACGTCAAGGAGGCCAACGACCTTATTGGCTCTGACCTTTTCCGCCCGCCACATGGTCTGCTCCGCTGGGCGCAGGCTAAGGTACTGAAAGAGCATTTTTCACTGATTATGTACGACCTTGTGACGCGCGACTACAGCAAAAAACTTACCGGCGAGGACGTGGTGCGCAATGTGCGCCGTTTCGCCCGTAAAGGTTCCATCATCGTGTTCCACGATTCCCTGAAAGCGGAAAAAAATATGAAATATGCCCTTCCAAGGGCTATCCAGTGGCTGAAGGACAATGGCTACAATTTCGAAAGAATCGCAGTGCTCTGACGCAACTGCCGGCATTGCCGAAACTGTCCGCAACAAGGCATTAAGCCTCGGTTTCTGTGCCTGTGGATTCGCCAAAGCCGACCGTGTGGACTCTGATGCCATTGATTTTTACGATAAATGGATTGCCGACGGATGCTGCGACACTATGGACTATTGTGCCCATTACTCTGAACTTCGCAACGACCCTCGGCAGCTTTTCCCAGGCGCACTTACTGTGGTCAGTGTGGCCATGAATTATTTTCCTGCACAATTCCAGCCAGCCGATGCACCTCAATTTGCTTTTTATGCCTATGGGCGCGATTATCACGATGTGGTCCGCGAACGTCTCCGCCTACTTGCCGCGTTCATCATGCAGATTTCCGCAGGAGCGCAATCGCGTGTCTGCGTTGACACCGCTCCCGTCCGCGAACGCTATTGGGCGCAACAGGCAGGGATTGGCTTTATAGGAAAAAATGGGCTTCTCATAGTACCTGATGTCGGTTCTTACGTCTTTCTCGGAGAACTTCTCACCACCGCCTCCATTCCCGCCGACACGCCGTGCACGGCTTCGTGCGCCGGTTGTGGAGCCTGCCTTACCGCTTGTCCAGGCCATGCTTTGGGCAATGGCGGTTCAGTTGATGCCCGCCGATGCCTTTCATGCCTCACAATCGAGCATCATGGCGACCTTCCTGATTGGCTGCACGGCAGCATAGAAAATCATGTTTACGGTTGCGACGAATGTCAGCTCTGCTGCCCGCACAACGCCCAAGTCCAGCCTACTGAAATCAATGATTTCGCTCCATCGCCTCAGTTCCTTTCGCTCACCGGCGATTCAATCGCTGCTATGACTGATGCGGATTTCCGAAGCGTTTTCCGCCACAGTGCCGTCCGTCGAGCCAAGTTGTCGGGACTTCAGCGTAACCTTTCGGTAATCACAAATAAAAAGTAATTACTCCCGTTACGTTATTAATTAGTATCTTTGCACTCTGAAATTTTAACTAAATATTCATAATCATGTCAACTTACACTGTTGAAGATAAACGAAAAGTCACCACCCACCGCCTAATCGAAATGAAGCAGCGTGGCGAAAAAATATCAATGCTCACCGCCTACGATTACTCGATGGCTAAACTGATTGACCAGGCAGGCATCGACGCAATTCTCGTCGGCGATTCAGCATCAAATGTCATGGCCGGAAACGTCACCACTTTGCCTATTACCCTCGACCAAATGATTTATCACGGGAAATCAGTGATGCGTGCCGTGGAGCGTGCTCTTGTGCTCGTGGACATGCCTTTCGGTTCTTATCAGGGCAACCCGCTTGAGGCGCTGAAATCCGCAATCCGCATAATGAAGGAGACTCACGCCGACTGCGTGAAACTCGAAGGTGGTGCTGAAATTCGCGAATCAATCGAGAAGATTCTTTCTGCCGGCATTCCAGTGTGCGGTCATCTCGGCCTCACTCCGCAATCAATCAACAAATTCGGCACATATAATGTACGCGCCAAGGAAGAGGCTGAAGCCGAAAAACTTGTGAGCGATGCCCACATGCTTGAGGAAATAGGCTGCTTTGCCGTTGTCCTTGAAAAAATTCCTGCCACACTTGCCACACGTGTTGCCGGCGAACTGAAAATTCCTGTTATCGGCATCGGTGCTGGTGGCGGTGTTGATGGCCAAGTTTTGGTTATGCACGATATGCTTGGTATCAACATGGGCTTTTCTCCACGTTTTCTTCGCCGTTATGCCAATATCGGCTCGGAAATAATTGAATCCGTAGGCAATTACATCAAGGATGTCAAGAGCCAGGATTTCCCGAACGAAAAGGAGCAATATTAGCATTCAGCTGCATATCATCAATAGAGGGTAAACTTCCGTTTGTCCTCTATTTTTTCTTATTATATAGTCATAAAAACAACTCTTCCAGCACACTTCAATCTTTACCAAGTTAAGTTCAATTATTTATATAAAACTGATTATCAAGATGCTAAAATTATCTTCTAAGAAGATTATCTTTGCGGAAGATAATTATTTTTATATCGAATCTAAACAATTTATTAAACTTAAATATGAGACCTTTTTAATCCCAAATTTCACGAACTGAAAACAATTGCTTTTCGCTAATGTTTATTGAATTTTATCAAGCATCAATATTGCTCACTGCCTTATTGTCATTGCACCAAGAAAAAATATTACCTTTGCTAAGTAAAAACAATCATTCACATGAAGACTGCATTCCGATTTCTCCTTACTCTGCTGCTGGGTTTTGCTCCTTTTGCTGCTCGCCCTGCACTGCCTATTTCAGGCACGTTCATTAATCTCGCTTATCAGGACGTACGTAACAAGTACACCAACCCGCAATATTTCGACAACACCGACCCAGCTTTGTGGCAACGCAAAGTGGAAGAGTTGCAAAAAATGGGGATTAAATACATCGTGCTGATGGAAATAGCCAATGAGGGCAAGGCGTTTTATCCCTCAACTTTCATGCCGCACGCTTACCTCGACGGACGTCTTTCTCCAGTTGAAACCATCGTGAATGAAGCTGACAAACTCGGAATGAAAGTGTTCATGAGCACCGGCTGGGCCGAAAGTCAGGACGACAATATCCGCGACCCGAAAATTGTGAACAAGCAATTGCATATCATGGAAGAAGCTGCCGCCATATTCGGAAAGCACGCTTCTTTCTATGGCTGGTATCTGCCGGTGGAGGACTGTTTGTGCCCTATCCTCTCGGAGCATGCAGTAAAAGCCGTGAATTCACTCGCTGAACACGCCCGCAAACTCACTCCAGGCAAGAAAATCATGATTTCACCTTATGGCATAGTAAGTTCCGATTTTTTAAATCCGGATTATGAAAAGAACCTATCAAAACTGAAAGTTGACATTATCGCCTATCAGGACGAAATAGGATGTGTCCGAGAGGATTTTCCCCTCGTAAGGCTGCGCGAAAACTGGGCTCATCTGCGCGAAATTCATAATCGCAACCACATTGCGATGTGGGCCAACTGCGAACTATTCACATGGCAAAACGCGCCTAACGACCGCAACTCGGCTCTGATTCCTGCTGCTTTCCCGCGCGTTCTGTCGCAATTGTGTATTGCCACTCAGGCAGGCGTGGAAAATGTCATATCTTTCACCGTATGCGGACTTTGGGAACCTAAAGATTCGCAGTTCCAGCTTGGTCAGCCTTTATGGTCAAAACTGACTGCTGCCGATTATGCCGACTGGTACAGCGGTTCAGGGCGTTGGGGACTGCTTGAAGCCTCAATGTGCGGTATTTTGCGCAACAGTGCTGTGCAGGCCACAATTAATGGAAATGAGAAACTTAAGGCTCTTATTGACGGAAACACCGCTATCGAGACTACAAATGACAGCCGTTGGGTTTCGTTCCCGAAAGGGCATCATGAAATCACTATCGATCTTGGCAGCACATGTTCCATCGAAAAAGTCATGGTGCGAATGCTCAATTTCCATAAGATAGGCATAGATTTCCCAGAGAAGTTCTACCTTTACACTTCATCCGACGGCACAAACTATCAGCTTGCTCAAATCAAGGATACTCCTGTAAATCCCAATAACAGCCTCGACGCATGGATTGATGCCGCCATGCTCGACGCTCACGGAAATGCCCGTTATCTGCGGTTGGCCTTCAATGCGCCTTCCACGGTGATGATTGATGAGATTTTCGTCAATCCTTTGCTGGTACGATAGCCCTGCCCGCTTAAAAATTAATTGCCGAAACACTCCTTTCAAGGCATTTCGGCAATTAAAGATATATATAATGTATAGAGGGATTATTCGTCATCAATTTTCATGAAAGTGCTGTAGTTGCCCGAGTTGCTTCCATCCCAAAAATTCAGCAAGCCATTGCTGAAATAATAGAAGGCACCGATTGTGGCCGTTGTTGATGTATAGGAGAAATACACCATTTTTGTGTAATATGATACCCAAACGAAAGGATACGACGACCATGCGCCTTCTTCATATTTCTTCATTGAACCAGTGCCGTCGGAACTGAATTTATAATATTCCACCTGAGTTGTATCAGTAACCGCAACTCCGCTTTTCGACGCGAGTTGCCAAGTCCCAACAAGCCCTGTGGCCAACGCCTCGTCAGGGTCTCCCAAGTTCGTGGTGTTGTCATCGTCGCCGAGGCACGAACTGAGCGAAATGGCCATCACTGCCATCAGCGCTGCAATCATTATAGCTTTGAATTGTTTCATCTTATTTATTATTAAATTTTCGACATTGCAAATATACTTCATTTCCATCTGTTTTTCTAATTTGTTGTCGGCATAGTAAAGGTAAATGTACATTAAATTTAATGGAAACTGAAATGTCGGTCAATGTCTTAACGTAAAAATGGCTTTATGCGCCTTCCTCTTTTATTTGGCATTTTGCCAAAAAGTGTGTAATAATACTTTTCTTGCAGAATTTTGAGTAATTTTGCCGGACATTTTTAGCATGAACTTTCACATGGATTCCAAATATTTCACTCATGTCCTTAAAAATGGACTGAGAATCTTACATGTTCCTACTGATTCGCAGGTGGCTTACTGCGGCATGGCTGTAAATGCCGGAAGCCGCGATGAAGTCTCCGGCAAGTTCGGCTTGGCGCATTTTGTGGAGCATACTATTTTCAAAGGCACTAAGCATCGCCGTGCCTGGCACATTCTTAACCGCATGGAACGCGTGGGGGGCGAACTCAACGCCTACACCACGAAAGAAGGCACCATGCTCTACAGCATTTTCCCCTGTGAGCATTTTCAGCGGGCCATCGAACTTCTCGCTGACCTTATCGCCAATTCCCAATTTCCAGCCAGTGAACTGCAGCGTGAGCGCGAAGTGGTGATGGACGAGGTAAATTCCTATCGCGACACTCCAAGTGAAGCTGTGTACGATGATTTTGAGGATTTGCTGTTCGCAGGCAGCCTGCTTGGTCATAACATTCTCGGGATAGAGAACGATGTGAAAAATCTGTCGTCGGATGATTGCCGTGATTATATCGACAGGCTTTATGTTCCCGAAAACATGGCTTTCTTCGTTATGGGTAACTTATCCACCGAACGTGTGTTCCAAATGGCCGAAAAATATCTCGGCGTGCTGAATCATGGCATCAATCGCATTCAGCGAATAGCTCCTGAAGCCATCACTCCTTTCCGCCAGTCCATCAACATTGATGCTCATCAGGCCCACACAGTGGTTGGAACTCAGATTTTCAACATGTACGATGAGCGGCGTTTTGCTATGTCGCTTCTCAACAACATAATTGGCGGACCTGGCATGAATTCAATGTTCAACGTGGCTATCCGTGAACGTCGTGGCTATGCCTACACTGTGGAATCATCGGCTACACTTATGACTGATTGCGGACTGTTTGAAATTTATTTCGGCAGCGATGAGCAGAATGTGAACCGTTGCCTGAAACTTATCGGCAACATCATCGACAATCTTGCCACTAAATCTCTTGGCGACAAGGCCCTTGATGCGGCGAAAAAGCAATATATCGGCCAACTGCGTGTGGCCAACGATAATAATGAATCTTTGGCAATGTCGATAGGCAAAAGTTTCCTCTATTTCGACCGCATCAGCAGCACTGAGGAAATTTCGGAAAGAATTATGGCTCTCTCGGCATCCGACATCATGGACGCTGCGGCACTGATTACGATGCCGCGTTGCTCCATCCTGACAATGAAATAATCCTTAATGCGCCTCAAGCCAATTTGAGGCGGCTCCCTGCGAGGCTGTCAGCGTCACGCCGCCGTGATATGCGCCCTGCATTTCACTGATTGCTATCTCTCTCACCTTGTCCAATTCTTCTGGCACAACGTCGAAGTTCAATTCATCGTGTACCTGCATTATCAACTTCGACTTCAGTCCCTCAGCCTTAAATCGTCGGTAAATGCCCACCATGGCTATCTTTATTATGTCGGCTGCTGTCCCCTGAATCGGAGCGTTGATTGCATTGCGCTCGGAATAGCTTCTCACAACTGCGTTGCGTGAATTGATGTCGGGAAGCATCCGCCGCCTTCCGAACAGAGTGGTGACATATCCTTTCCGTTTCGCCTCTTCTATGCTTTTGTCAATATAGTCTCGCACCTGCGGAAATGTCTCGAAATATCCGTCAATCAGCATCTTTGCCTCGCTTCTCGGTATTTGCAGACGCTCTGCAAGTCCAAAGGCGGAAATGCCGTAAAGTATCCCGAAATTGGCTGTCTTGGCCTTTCTGCGTTGGTCGGCTGTTACGCTTTCAAGCGGCTCATGGTATATCTTCGATGCCGTAATCGCATGAATGTCCTTATCCTCCTTGAATGCTTCAAGCATTGTGGAATCCTTGCTGAGATCGGCCACAAGCCGAAGCTCTATCTGTGAATAGTCGGCACTGAAGAAAGTGTTGCCATTGGCTGGTATGAATGCCTTGCGTATTTCACGTCCGTCTTCATTTCTTACCGGTATATTCTGAAGATTTGGATTTGTCGATGACAATCGTCCCGTGGCGGTCACCGTCTGGTTATATGTAGTATGGATTCTTCCTGTGGCAGGATTTATCAATGTGGGCAGCACACTGGTATAGGTGGTTATCAGTTTCCTGATTCCGCGTAGTTCCAGTATCTTTCCCACGAGTGGATGCCTGTCCTGAAGCCGTTGAAGCACTTCCTCGGTTGTGGAATATTGGCCTCCTTTTGTCTTTTTGGCCTTTTCGTCGATTTTCAGTTTTCCGAACAGCACTTCGCCCACTTGTGCAGGCGATGCGGTGTTGAATTTTTCACCGGCAAGCTCATAGCATTCAGCCTCAAGATTATTCATCTGTTCGGTCAGTGTCTGCGAATATTCGTTGAGTGCCTTCACGTCAACTCTCACTCCGGTCATTTCCATATCTGCAAGCACTTCCACGAGCGGCAGTTCCATCTCGTCGAGCAGTTTGTCCATGCCTTCCTTCATTATCATCGGTGAGAGCCGTGCTTTGAGCCGCAATGTCATGTCGGCCTGTTCGCAGGCGTATTTGCACATGTCCTCATCGGCAACGGCGGTCACGCTCTTCTGTCCTTTACCTCTCGGCCCTATTAGCCGCTCTATCGGCATTGTCTCGTAGTTGAGCAGCACGTTGGCAAGGTAATCTGTACTGTGGTTCGTCTCTGGTTGCAGCAGATAGTGGGCAACGGCAGTGTCGTAGTAGGGTGCTGCGATTTGGATTTGAGCGTTTTCCCTCAGCAGTATCATGTCGTGCTTCACGTCGGCGCTTACGTAGGTGGCTTTCGTGCTTTCCAGTGCTGGCCGCAACGCCTCGAATACGGCTTTCCGTTCTTCTCCCATGGGTGGTAATGGCACATAAGTGGCTTCTCCTAATTCTGTGCCGAATGCTATGCCTATCACTCTTGCGGTCATCGCCACGCTGTCGTTGGCTACTAAATATACGCTGTATTCGTTATCCCTATCCCATTGCAACTTGATGGCAAGCGATTTCACTTCGCTTAAATCGTCGGCAAGCCTATAATTGTGCTTGCTGTCGGCGAAGTTGCTTTTGGTGGTGATTGTGTATTGTGACGAATCATCGGCATCGTTGAAGTCGAATAATGTTGGCTCCTGCTTTGCCTCGGTTTTCTCTTTTTTTGGCGTTTTAGGCTCGGTTTCCTGATGCGAGAATATGTCTTTCTCGCTCTTTTCCTCAGTCTTTCCTATTATCCGTGCAGTCAGTGTCTTAAACTCAAGTTCGTCGAATATCTTCCTCAGCGCTTCCTTGTCGATTTCCTCACGCTGAAGTGCCTTTTCATCCAGCTCCACTGGCACATCTGTCTTGATTGTCGCAAGGAACTTTGAGAATTTGATTTGCTCGGCATTCTCTTCCACTTTCTGCCTCATCGCACCTTTCACTTGGTCGGTATTGGCAAGAAGTTGCTCCACGCTGTGGAACTGCTTTATCAGTTTCATTGCCGTCACGCTGCCCACGCTCGGACAGCCCGGAATATTGTCAGCCTTGTCGCCTTCAAGGGCAAGCATGTCTATAACCTGTAGCGGATTGTCAATGCCATATTTTTCGCACACTTCCTTCTCACCGAGTATCTCAAACTCATTGCCGTGGCTGCCTGGCTTCAGCATCATCACGTTGGGCGCCACAAGCTGGCCATAGTCCTTATCCGGCGTCATCATGTACGTTATGAACCCCTTATCTTTCGCCTTATGCGCAAGCGTGCCGATAACGTCGTCGGCCTCGTAGCCCGCCACTTCGAGTATCGGAATTCTGTATGCTTTTATTATCTCCTTAATATAAGGCACCGATTTCTTTATGTCTTCAGGTGTAGCTTCGCGCTGCGCCTTGTATTCCTTGTAGGCCTCATGGCGGAAAGTTGGCCCGGGCGGGTCAAAACATACCGCTATGTGTGTGGGATTCTCCTTTTTAAGCACTTCTTCAAGTGTGTTCACAAAGCCGAATATCGCTGATGTGTTGAAGCCTTTCGATGAGAATCGTGGCGAACGTATCAGCGCGTAATAGGCTCGGAAAATCAATGCGTAAGCATCAAGCAAGAATAATTTTTTCTGTTCCATATCTGTGAGGTAAGAAATTTGCGAATAATCGTTTCTGTCAAAATCTTTAATGCGTAATCTCCTTTATTTTGCCATAAAATTAATGCTTTTCTTCGTGATTTGGAAATTATTGTAGCCAAAAGTCCCCCACAAAGAATATTTATTATTAATTTTGCAATTCAATTGCCTGATATGGTAACTCTAAAAGACATACAAAATAAGCTATCAATTGAAATTGCAGGGCTAAACGCAATCATATCGGATTCGCTAAAAAGTGATAGTCCGCTGATGACTCAGGTTGTCAACAGATACTTGGCCAAGAAAGGAAAGCAGATTCGCCCCATTCTTGTCCTGCTCAGCGGAAAATTCTTCGGCGGTGTTACCGATAAGGTCCTTAATGCCGGAGCTGCCATTGAGATGCTTCACAATGCTTCGCTAATTCATGATGATGTAATCGATGAAAGTCAGGAACGACGGGGAAGTCCTACTATCAACCGCGTTTGGGACAATCACATCGCTGTGCTCGTAGGCGACTATTTCGTTAGTTCCGCCCTTCATTGCGCCATTGAAAGTGACGATTACCGCATCATTTCCTCCATGTCGCGCCTCGGTCGTACTTTGTCGTTGGGCGAAATAAACCAAATCGACAATGCCCGAAGCCGTGCCATCGACGAGGACACTTATTTTGAAATCATTCGCCACAAGACGGCTTCGCTGTTCCGCAGTTGCGTTGAAGTCGGCGGTTATGCCGCAGGCGCAAGCGATGACGACTTGAAAGATTTGAAGCAGTTCACCGAACTTCTCGGCATCTGCTTCCAAATCAAGGACGATACTTTCGATTATTTCCACGACCCTGCTATCGGCAAACCTACAGGCAACGACCTCCGCGAAGGTAAGATTACCCTTCCGCTGATTTATGCCTTGACTGTCGCCGATGCCTCGCAGCACAACGAAATGCTCGAACTCAGCCACAAGAAGCAATTGGATTCCGACGAGATTGATGCACTGATTGAATTTGCCAAGGCACAAGGCGGCATTGAATATGCCTATTCCACCATGGAGCGTTTGCGCAACGAGGCCTTCAATCTCCTCGACAATTATCCTGCTTCGCCCGCTATCGACGACTTTAAATCGATTTTCGACTATATAATTGCCCGCAATCTTTAGCGGTTTCAATCGATGCTTGAGCAATTCTTGATTTCCGGACGTGTTGAAGCCGGTTGCGATGAGGCTGGACGTGGCTGTTTGGCTGGCCCTGTGGCTGCCGCCGCCGTGATTCTTCCTCCCGACTTCTCCAATCCGCTTATCAACGATTCCAAGCAGCTCACCGAACATCAGCGTGACGCTTTGCGTCCTATTATCGAGGCCGAAGCATTGGCGTGGGCTGTTGCCTTCGTCTCACCTGCTGAAATCGATGAAATAAACATCCTCAACGCTTCCATTTTGGCCATGCACCGCGCTCTCGACCAGTTGAAAGTCCGCCCCGAGGCAATTATCGTTGACGGAAACCGATTCAAGCCTTATCACGACATCCCAAGCACCTGCATCGTCAAGGGCGACGGAAAAATGATGAGCATTGCCGCAGCCTCCATTCTGGCCAAGACGCACCGTGACGAGCTTATGCGCTCTCTTGATGCCGATTTCCCGCAATATGGCTGGCAGCAAAATAAGGGTTATCCCACTAAAGCGCACCGCGAAGCCATCAAAAAGTACGGCACCACACCGCATCACCGCCTTACTTTCCAACTTCTTGACCCGCAATTGTCGCTTTTTTGACTTTAGTACCTGCTTTGGGGTCAATTAGAGTGCATTTCTTTGATTTTTACCAACTGACTTTATTCAAATTAATGCGCCAACCACTCTAATTTTTCATTAACATTGAAAATAACAATGTGAAATGTTTTATTGCTGGCTAATTATTTGATATTAAGATTTATAATAGCGATTACAGAGGTCTTTAAATGTTATTTTTGCTAATTTAATTTGTAAATTTATAGCAAATTATGCAACTTAATTTAATTTATTTTCCATTCAATAATAACATTTCTACACAACTCGAAAGGTTTGTTTTAGAAATTTAACTCCACTAATTGTTTTGATATGAAAATATTTTTATTCCTTTGCAAACGTAAAAGTGAAATTATTGTGCGATGTGAATCGCGTCGTAATATATAACTAATCTGAATGATTAATTCATGAGGAGAAGTTAACGTAAAATAGTTTTCAAGTATTAGTAATTATTAGTAGGGAAAAGCCCTTGCATAACTTGCAAGGGCTTTTTTGTTGCCTGAATCCAACTGAAAATTTCGGTGGAAAATTGTCAGTGACGAATTATGAATGTGAATGTGCGGCCTGAATTGATTCCGAGCCTGCGGGCTGAGAAATATTTCTGTGGATTACAGCGTGTACAGTCGCCGCTGATTGTTATGTTTTCCAACTTGATGCCCGCTTCAGTCAAAACTGCCGCATTGGCTGCCTGAAGATTGATGTGCGCCTTGCCGGTCAGCGCGTCGCGCTGCATCAATTGACTGATATTGAATCCTGCAGAGGAAAATCGCTCTACAACCTCGTCGCCCACCTCAAAACACTTCTGGCATATCGATGCGCCGATTGCAGCTTCAATTTCCGATATGTCGGCTCCCATCAGGGCCATCGTTGTTACAGCGTTAGCTGCAATTCTTGCGACTGTTCCACGCCATCCGGCATGTACTATGGCAATGATTCCGATTTTTCGTTCACGAAGTGCTATTGGAACGCAGTCGGCAGTGTTTACGCCTATTGCCACACGCTGCAAGCGCGTTACGAGGCCGTCGACAGCGTTTAGCCGAGCTTTGCGGTGCTGAGTGTCAAGTGCCATAAAATCATCGTCAACGACGGATATATTGGCTGTGTGGGTCTGCCGTGGCATAATGAGGCTGTCAAGGCCTATTCCCAACTGCTCGCAAAGGGCTTGGCGGCAATCCAGCACATGCTGGGGGATGTCGCCAGTGTAGTCGCACAGATTAATTTCGCTGTAGGTGTTGCCCATGGCAACGTCGCCACGAAGAGTGGTGAAAGCCTCTATATCGTCGCAGGAAGATGGAAATTTGAGAGGCTCAATCCTCATTCTTATGCTTGTCGGCCCAATATTCATCGTCCCATTGCTTTTCCTCTTCGGCATCGTCATCGGCGTATGTGCCGTATTCGGCCTCATCCTCACTTTCGTGCTTCACGGGGTCGGGAGTGAAGATAAATTCGTCTTCCTCCTTCACTCTATGCTGCTCATCGAGGTCATGCTGCTCCATGTGGGCCTTAATGCGGTTGCTCTCGTCGTTGATGGTACGCCAGAGCAAATCCTTAAGCTCGTTAAGCCCAAAGCCGGTAACGGCTGAAATAAACATCGTCTGCACGCCTTCGGGAAGAAGTGGGCGCATTTCTTCCATCAGTTCATCGTCGAGCATATCGCATTTGCTTATGGCCACCACGCGTGGCTTGTCAACAAGGTCTGGATTGAAAGTGTCGAGTTCGTTGCAAAGTATGTCGTATTCCTTGCGGATGTCGTCGGCATCGGCAGGAATCATAAACAGTAGCACTGCATTGCGCTCAATATGGCGTAGGAATTGCAACCCAAGG
>JAKVKZ010000002.1 GCA_022484565.1 Muribaculaceae bacterium | reverse complement strand
ACAATTTGTGGCGCTCAACGATGGCTCGACTATAAAAAACATACAAATCGTGTTCGACCTGAGCAAGTTCAGCGATGACGACCTGAAACTTATCACCACAGGCTCAAGCCTTCACGTGGAAGGACTGCTTGTGGCATCGCAAGGCAAAGGCCAGACCTGTGAAATACAAGCCAACACATTCGGCGTGTACGGCACAGCCGACCCAGAAGAATACCCATTGCAGAAAAAAGGACACTCATTGGAGTTTTTGCGTGAAAAGGCTCATTTGCGCCCACGCACAAACACATTCAGCGCAGTGCTCCGCATTCGCCACAATCTGGCGTTTGCCATACACAAATTCTTCAACGACCGCGGATTTTTCTATCTCAACACCCCTCTAATCACAGCAAGCGATTGCGAAGGAGCAGGCGAAATGTTCCAGGTCACAACCCTCGACATGAAGAAACCGCCCCTTACAGATGAAGGAAAGATTGACTATTCAGAAGATTTCTTCGGCAAGCAGACAAGCCTTACCGTATCAGGACAACTTGAAGGCGAGCTTGGAGCCACTGCACTTGGCGCCATCTACACTTTCGGCCCAACGTTCCGTGCCGAAAACTCCAACACTCCACGCCATCTCGCTGAATTCTGGATGGTAGAACCTGAAGTGGCTTTCAACGATATCAAGGACAATATGGACCTCGCTGAGGAGTTCATCAAATATTGTATAAGCTACGCACTTGAGCATTGCAAGGACGACATTGATTTCCTCGCTAAAATGTACGACGAAAATCTGCCAAAGCGTCTTCAAGATGTAATCAACTGCGAATTTGTACGCCTGCCTTACACTGAAGGAATAAAGATTCTTGAGGCATCCGGCAAGAAATTTGAATTCCCAGTTTCATGGGGTATCGACCTGCAGAGTGAGCATGAGCGTTTCCTCGTTGAGGACCATTTCAAGCGCCCTGTAATCCTTACCGATTATCCTAAGGAAATCAAGGCTTTCTATATGAAGCAGAACGACGACGGCAAAACCGTCCGCGCCATGGACGTGCTATTCCCGCAAATAGGTGAAATCATCGGCGGTTCAGAACGTGAAGAGAACTTTGAGAAACTGAACCAGCGCATCGAAGAGCTACACATTCCTATGAAGGACATGTGGTGGTATCTCGACACACGCAAATTCGGCACAGTGCCACACTCCGGCTTCGGACTTGGATTTGAGCGCCTCGTGCTGTTCGTTACAGGCATGAACAACATCCGCGACGTGATTCCGTTCCCGCGCACACCTAAGAATGCAGAATTCTAACAGATTATCATAATGGCGGCATCGCTCACAGCAAAGTGATTCCGCCATTTCTTTTTTATTTTCTTTCCCTTATGAATGACTCTGAAATATTATTGGACACTCCCCGACTTTTACTACGCCATGTAACAATCGACGATGCGGCAGCCTTCTTTGCCTATGCTTCCGACGATGAAGTTGGACGTAATGCAGGATGGCGACCACATGAAAGCATTGAGGAGACAAAGAATATAATCAACAACTATTTTCTTGGGAAAGACCTTGCTTTCGGCATAATCTTAAAAGAATCAGACAAATTCATCGGGACAATAGGCTTAACTCAAAATCCATTAAGAATAATCAAAGGCTCACTCGAACTCGGATATTCGCTCAATAAGGATTACTGGAATCAGGGAATTATGACGGAAGCCGTAAATGCGATTATCGATTACGGGTTCAACGCAGCAAATCTTGAGAGCATCACAGTAAGCTGCTACCCGCACAATGCCAGTTCACGAAGGGTAATTCTGAAATGCGGCTTCAATTTTCAGGTGACACTTCAAAAGGCAGAGACACGTTACGATGGAGCCGTCATGGACATGGAATGCTTCCAAATGACGCGCAAAGAATGGGAATGGGAAAAACAGCATGAAAAGCAATAGATATGAAAGCCGCCAATCACCATAACATGAAAAATCGCCACACCTATATTATATGTAACGCACGCAATGAGTATAATCGCACAATAAAATCGATAAGACAGAATTATTTTGAAAAATATCTATAAAAGTTTTGCAGAATGAAAAAGAATGAATAATTTTGCACCGCTAAACAAAAAAATAAATTAATAACAAACATAAAGAAATGATTATCGTACAAGTAAAAGAAGGCGAAAACATTGAAAGGGCTTTGAAAAAGTTCAAAAGAAAATTCGAGAAGACAGGTATTGTGAAGGAACTCCGCAATCGTCAAGCATTTGAAAAGCCGTCAGTTACGAATCGCAAGAAAATAATGAAGGCTATTTATGTAGAAAAACTTCATTCAAAGGAAGAATAAAAGTCCGAATTTATTTGGAAGATATAAAAAATTAGCTTATATTCGTAGCGTAAGAATTAAAAGGTGCGCTACAATGCTAATCGAATCATTCTTAAAATATCTGCGGTATGAGTTGAATCTTTCAACTTATACCGTTTTGTCGTATAAGAACGATTTACGGCAATTCACCGACTTCATAGCGGGCGGAGAGGAGAAATTCGAGCCTAAAGGCGTCACCCAGAACGATGTGCGGGCATGGATGGTTCAGCTTGCAAATTCAGGCGATGTGGCACGCACGGTGCGCCGTAAGGTGCAGGCGGTACGCGCACTTTATAAATACCTGATGAAGCACGGTGAAGTTGACGCCGACCCCGCAGCCGACATAGAATTGGCAAAGATACCAAAGAAACTGCCAAGCTACATACGCCAAAGCAGCATGGACACACTTCTTGCAGAGCCAATCGACGAGAACGACTTCATAGCCGTGCGCGACAGGCTGATTGTGCTGACACTCTACTCCACCGGCATACGGCGTGCAGAACTAATCGGGCTGCTCGACAGCAATGTTGACACCGATAGCTGCGAGATGAAGGTGCACGGTAAGCGCGACAAGGACAGAATAGTGCCATTCGGCGATGAATTGAGAGATGCGATAGAGCATTACCGCAAATTGCGCGACAAAGAAGTAGGAAAAGCCTGCACAACACTGTTCGTAAGGCCAAACGGAGAGCCACTATATCCGTCGCTGGTATATAACACCGTGCATAATGCACTGCTCACAGTGGGCGGTGGCCAGAAACTCAGCCCGCATGTGCTGCGCCACACATTCGCCTCGGCAATGCTGAACGGCGGAGCAGGAATCGACAGCGTGAAGGAATTATTGGGACATGAATCGCTTGCGGCAACGCAAGTGTATACGCATATCACTTTTAGTGAGCTAAAAAACAATTACAAACTCGCCCATCCAAGGGCACAAAAAAAGGAGGATTACTATGGAAGTTAAAATCAAAGCCATTCACTTCGATGTATCGGAGAAGCTTGAAGAATTCATTAGTAAAAAGGTGGAAAAACTCTGCCGTCACCACGAGGAAATCAGCGTCGCCGACGTGACACTGAAAGTAGTGAAACCGGAAACGGCTATGAACAAGGAGGCTGGCATCAAGCTTATTCTTCCCACACACGAGGATCTGTTCGCGTCGAAAACTGCCGACACTTTTGAGGAGGCAATCGACTTGGCAATTGACGCTCTGAAACGCCAACTTGAGAAAACCAAAAAGGACAAGAAGTAAATCAAAACAATAAATAATAATGTGTGGGTGCGCTTCCCGAAACTTCCGAGAAGCGCACCTCATTTCAGAAACGAAATAAACGGAACGAAAAAATAATAGGTTTGCACAAGCTATAACAATTTAATTTGCAAAGCCATGCATGATTACGGAATAAAACCAGACAATAAAAATTTCAAAAAAAAGCAGGGAAAGTTTTTTTAATTGAAAATTATCCGTAACTTTGCACCCACTTACACTTCATTGGATAGGAGTGTGGCACAAAATGCCTCTTTAGCTCAGTTGGCCAGAGCACGTGATTTGTAATCTCGGGGTCGTTGGTTCGAATCCGACAAGAGGCTCAAGGTAATGTAAGGGTGGTTTCCAGAGTGGCCAAATGGGGCAGACTGTAAATCTGCTGTCTCTGACTTCGGTGGTTCGAATCCATCACCACCCACTACATTTGCGGAAGTAGCTCAGTTGATAGAGCATCAGCCTTCCAAGCTGAGGGTCGCGAGTTTGAGCCTCGTCTTCCGCTCCAATTTTTGCCTATGTAGCTCAGTGGTAGAGCACTTCCTTGGTAAGGAAGAGGTCACGGGTCCGACTCCCGTCATCGGCTCAAAGGTTCGGCAACGGACAGGAAGAATATATAAAATCAATATAGTTAATCATTTAATCAAAAAAATAACTAATTATGGCAAAAGAGAAATACGAGAGAACCAAGCCGCATGTTAACATCGGTACTATTGGTCACGTTGATCATGGTAAGACCACTCTTACTGCAGCTATCACTAAGGTGCTTTCAGAGAAAGGAATTTCTAAGGAAGGTATCAAGAGTTTCGACCAGATTGATAACGCCCCTGAAGAGAAGGAACGCGGTATCACAATCAACACAGCCCACATCGAGTATGAGACTGAAAATCGTCACTATGCTCACGTTGACTGCCCGGGACACGCCGACTACATCAAGAACATGGTAACTGGTGCCGCTCAGATGGACGGTGCAATCGTTGTGGTTGCAGCCACTGATGGTGCAATGCCTCAAACTTACGAGCACATTCTTTTGGCTCGTCAGGTGAACGTACCACGCTTGGTTATCTTCCTTAACAAATGCGATATGGTTGATGATCCTGAAATCATCGACATCGTTGAAATGGAAATGCGCGACATCCTTGCAAAATATGATTATGATGGTGAGAACACTCCTATCATCCGTGGTTCTGCTCTCGGTGCACTTAACGGTGAGCCAGAATGGGTAGAAAAGGTGATGGAACTTATGAACGCCGTTGATACATGGATTCCACTTCCACAGCGTGATAAGGATAAGCCATTCCTGATGCCTGTTGAGGACATCTTCTCAATCACTGGCCGTGGCACAGTTGCTACAGGTCGTATCGAGACTGGTGTTGTTAAGATTGGCGACGAAGTTCAAATCACAGGCCTTGGCCAGGACAAGAAATCAGTCGTTACAGGTGTCGAGATGTTCCGTAAGATTCTTGAGGAAGGTGAAGCCGGCGATAACGTTGGTCTGCTCCTCCGCGGTGTCAACAAGGACGAGGTTAAGCGCGGTATGGTAATCTGCCATCCGGGAGCTGTTAAGCCTCACGATCACTTCAAGGCACAGGTTTATGTGTTGAAGAAAGAGGAAGGCGGACGCCACACTCCATTCCACAACCATTACCGTCCACAATTCTACATCCGTACACTCGATGTAACCGGTGAGATTATGCTTCCGGAAGGTGTAGAAATGGTTATGCCAGGCGACCACGTAACAATCGACGTTAAGCTCATCGAACCGGTAGCTTGCGACAAGGGTTTGCGTTTCGCCATTCGTGAAGGTGGCCGTACAGTTGGTTCAGGCCAAATCACAGAGATTATCGAAGACTAATCCCGTCAGGGTTTAGGCAAGATTAGAATAGAACAATGGCCGGCTGGGCCAATAACCCAGCCGGTTAATACACGGGAATGGCTCAGTTGGTAGAGCATTGGTCTCCAAAACCAAGGGTCGGGAGTTCGAGTCTCTCTTCCCGTGCTTACTTTATTATAAAAAATGAAGAAACCAAAACTAATTACGGATCTTCAGGAATCCTATAACGAACTCGTTTATAAGGTTTCCTGGCCAACGAAAGGGCAACTTGCCAATAGCAGTGTGGTAGTGATGATAGCTTCCATCATCATTGCTATTATCATTCTTGTTATGGACCAAGTTATCGACTTTGTCATGCGCAACATCTACAACCTTGGTATGTAGATGCAAATGTTTAAACTTATTAAGTAGTAATATCAATGGCTGAAGGAAAGAAAAGTTGGTACGTTCTGCGTGCCATTTCTGGTAAAGAAGGTAAGGTGAAGGAGATACTGGATGCAGCTATCAAGAACACCGATCTTGGTAAATACGTTTCTCAAATACTGATACCTACCGAAAAAGTTTATATCACGCGCGGCGGGAAAAAGGTGCTTAAAGAAAAGAACCTGTTTTCCGGCTATGTCTTTGTCGAAGCTCAACTCAACGGCGAAGTAGCCAATGTGCTTCGCAACACGACCAACGTCATCGACTTCCTGCACGGAAGAGGCAAGGACTCAAAGCCTGAGCCAATCCGCGAATCGGAAGTTGCACGCATGTTGGGTGCAGCCGACGATCAGCAGGCCGACGAGAATGGAGTCGTAAATGACTTCATAGTTGGCGAAACGGTTAAGGTGAACTACGGACCTTTCAACGGATTTACCGGTGAAATAGAAGAAGTGAACCGTGAGCACCGCAAGCTGAAAGTCATGGTGAAGGTGTTTGGGCGTAAGACGCCATTGGAATTGGACAATTCGCAAGTAGAACGGGAATAGCACAAGAGCGGTTACGCACTGTTGCGCATCCCCAGCTAATTAAATTATCAAAACAGAAAAGAAATGGCTAAAGAAATTGCTGGACAGATCAAATTGCAGATTAAAGGTGGAGCGGCAAATCCTTCACCACCAGTAGGACCGGCACTCGGTTCTAAGGGTATAAACATCATGGATTTTTGCAAGCAATTCAACGCCCGTACCCAAGACAAAGCCGGCAAAGTTCTGCCAGTAGTAATCTCTTACTACACCGACAAGAGCTTTGACTTCGTGGTTAAGACACCACCGGCAGCCGTACAGATTCTTGCTGCAAGCAAGGTGAAGAGCGGCTCCGCTGAGCCTAACCGCACAAAGGTGGCTGAAATCACATGGGACGACGTTAAAAAGATTGCGGAAGACAAGATGCCTGACTTGAACTGTTTCACCGTAGCATCAGCTATGAGAATGGTTGCTGGTACCGCTAGAAGCATGGGTATCACTGTTAAGGGCGCATTTCCTGAGAACATTTAAACTTCAATTGACATGAGTAAACTAACTAAGAATCAGAAGTTGACCAACGGGAAGATTGAAGCCGGGAAATCGTATTCTATTGCTGAGGCATCCAAGCTGCTGAAGGAAATCACCTTCACGAAGTTTGACGCTTCGGTCGATATCGACGTGCGTCTTGGCGTTGATCCCCGCAAGGCAAACCAAATGGTTCGCGGCACTGTTTCACTTCCTCACGGAACTGGAAAAGTGGTTCGCGTACTGTGTCTCTGCAATGCCGAAGCCGATGTCGCAGCTGCCAAAGAGGCAGGTGCTGACTATGTCGGTCTTGACGAATATATCGAAAAAATCAAAGGTGGCTGGACAGACGTTGATGTAATCATCACTCTGCCTGCTATGATGGGTAAAATCGGTGCTCTGGGCCGTATCCTCGGACCGCGTCACTTGATGCCAAACCCAAAGAGCGGCACTGTCACCCAAGATGTCGGTAAGGCAGTCAAGGAAGTAAAACAAGGAAAAATCGACTTCAAAGTTGACAAAGGCGGCATTGTTCACACCTCTATCGGTAAAATGTCTTTCTCAGCTGAACAGATAGCCGAGAATGCCCGCGCATTCCTCGACACTATCGAGAAACTGAGACCTGCTACCGCTAAAGGTACTTACATGAAGAGTGTTTATCTTTCAAGTACTATGAGCGAAGGAATAAAAATCGACGCTAAAGCCGTTGATGAAAATTAAATGATTAAGCAAAATGAGAAAGGAAGATAAAGACAAAATAATCGTTAGTATCGGCGAAACCCTTAAGCAGTACACCTGCGTATACCTCGCCGAAACCACTGGAATGGACGCTGAAAAGACCAGCGATTTCCGTCGTGCATGTTTCAAATCCGACATCAAATTGCTCGTCTGCAAGAACACATTGCTGAAAAAGGCAATGGATGCTTCCGACGTTGACTATTCCGGTCTCTACCCAGCTTTGAAGGGTGCAACCTCACTGATGCTCTGCAACACCGGTAATGCTCCCGCAAAGCTCCTCAAGAAATTCGTCAAGAAAGGCGACAAGCTTCCTGTACTGAAGGCAGCTTTGGTTGAGGAAAGTGTTTACATGGGTGCCGAACAGCTCGACTTCCTGTCAAGCCTCAAGAGCAAGAACGAACTTATCGCCGAAGTTATCGCACTTCTGCAATCTCCGGCCAAGAACGTTGTTTCCGCTCTCCAGTCTTCAGGCAACAAGTTGCATGGTATTCTTGAAACTCTATCAAAAAAAGAACAATAAAATAAAAAACAAACAAATTAAATCATACAAAAATGGCAGATTTAAAAGCTTTTGCAGAACAATTAGTTAACCTCTCAGTTAAGGAAGTAAACGAACTTGCTCAAATTTTAAAGGACGAATATGGTATTGAACCTGCTGCCGCAGCTGTTGCAGTTGCCGCTGGTCCTGCCGCTGCAGCCGATGGTGCTGCTGCTGAAGAAAAGTCAACTTTCGACGTAGTGCTCAAAGCTGCTGGCACAAGCAAGCTCGCTGTTGTGAAACTCGTTAAGGAATTGACAGGTCTTGGCTTGAAAGAAGCTAAGGAATTAGTTGACAGTGCTCCTAAGGCAGTTAAAGAAGGTTTAGCTAAGGCTGAGGCCGAGGGTCTTAAGAAACAGCTTGAAGACGCTGGCGCTGAAGTTGAACTTAAATAATATTACCTGTCCTCAGGTAATTAGGTTAAGAATCCCCTATCATGTCGATTCTTAACCTTTTTGTGCTATTTGTATTTTGAGTTCAAGTTCATTTAATTTATTTTTCAATGTCAGTTTCTTCAAAACAAAAACGAATCAATTTTGCACGGGTCAAGAATCCGATGCCATATCCGGATTTCTTAGACGTGCAATTACAGTCTTTCAGAGACTTTCTGCAATTAGATACTCCTACTGAAAAAAGAAAAAACGAGGGACTCTACAAGGTGTTCGCGGAGAATTTTCCTATCGCCGACACCCGTAATAATTTTGTCCTTGAATTCCTCGATTACTATATTGACCCGCCCCGTTATTCCATAGAGGAATGTCTTGAGCGTGGCCTCACATATAGTGTACCTTTAAAAGCAAAGCTGAAACTTTATTGCACTGACCCCGACCACGAGGATTTCGACACAGTGATTCAGGATGTGTACCTCGGCCCTATCCCGTATATGACCGAAAAAGGCACATTCGTAATCAACGGAGCCGAACGCGTCGTCGTGTCACAGCTTCACCGTTCACCGGGTGTGTTCTTCGGACAAAGCACCCACGCCAACGGAACGAAGCTCTATTCGGCGCGTATCATTCCTTTCCGCGGTTCGTGGATTGAATTTGCCACCGACATCAACAATGTGATGTACGCATACATCGACCGCAAGAAGAAATTGCCGGTCACCACATTGCTGCGTTCTATCGGTCTCGAAAGCGATAAGGACATCATTGAAACTTTCGGCCTTGCTGAAGAACTCAAAGTAACTAAAACCAATCTTAAAAAAGCCGTTGGCCGCAAACTTGCAGCCCGCGTGCTGAAATCGTGGATTGAGGATTTCGCCGATGAGGACACTGGCGAAGTTGTGTCAATCGAACGTAACGACGTGGTACTCGACCGTGAGACGGTGATTGCCGAGGAGAACATCCAGGACATCATCGATTCAGGCGTGCAGACCATCCTGCTTCACAAGGAGGATGTGAACACCAGCGACTACGCCATCATTTTTAATACTCTTGTCAAGGACCAGTGCAACAGCGAGAAGGACGCAATCCGCTACATCTATCGCCAGTTGCGCAACACCGAGCCACCGGATGACGCAAGCGCACGCGAAGTCATCACCAACCTTTTCTTCTCAGAGAAGCGTTACGACCTTGGCGACGTGGGGCGTTTCCGCATCAACAAGAAGTTAGGCCTCGACACCTCTATGGATGTCAAGGTGCTTACAAAAGAAGACATTATCGCCATCATCAAATACCTCATTGAGCTTATCAACTCAAAGTCGGATGTTGACGACATCGACCACTTGAGCAACCGACGCGTACGCACCGTAGGCGAACAGCTCTACAACCAGTTCGGAGTGGGCTTGACACGTATGTCACGCACCATTCGCGAACGTATGAACGTGCGCGACAACGAAGTGTTCACCCCTATCGACTTGATTAATGCCAAGACGATTTCGTCGGTCATCAACACTTTCTTCGGCACGAATGCACTTTCACAATTCATGGACCAGACCAACCCGCTTGCCGAACTAACCCACAAGCGCCGTATGTCGGCCCTCGGCCCTGGCGGTCTGTCGCGTGAGCGCGCAGGCTTCGAGGTGCGTGATGTGCACTACACCCATTATGGACGCCTTTGCCCTATTGAGACTCCTGAAGGTCCTAACATCGGCCTTATCTCATCGCTCTGCGTCTATGCAAAAATCAATAATCTCGGATTCATCGAGACCCCTTACCGCAAAGTCGCCAACTCAAAAGTTGACCTCAACAACGACGACATTGTTTACCTCACCGCTGAAGGCGAGGAAGGCAAGATTATCGCCCAAGGTAATGCGCCACTCAACGACGACGGCACATTCATCCGCGACAAGGTGAAATCACGTCTCGACGCCGACTTCCCAGTCGTTCCGCCGGAAGAGGTGCAGCTCATGGACGTATCTCCAGTGCAGATTGCCTCTATCGCCGCAACGATGATTCCGTTCCTTGAGCACGATGATGCCAACCGTGCGCTGATGGGATCGAACATGATGCGCCAGGCAGTTCCGCTTCTCCGCTCTGAGGCTCCTATTGTGGGTACAGGCATCGAGCAGCGTCTTGCCTACGACTCACGCACTCAGATTCAGGCTGAAGGTGCCGGAGTGGTTGAATATGTAGATGCCGATGTAATCCGCATCCGCTACGACCGCACCGAGGAAGAGGAATTCGTGAATTTCGAGGATTCATTAAAAGAATACAGACTGCCTAAGTTCCGCAAAACGAACCAAAGCACCACTATCGACCTCCGCCCTATCTGCGACAAGGGTCAGAGAGTGGAAAAAGGCGATATACTTACTGAAGGTTATTCCACTGAAAATGGTGAACTCGCCCTTGGACGCAACCTCAAAGTTGCATACATTCCTTGGAAAGGTTACAACTATGAGGATGCAATTGTGCTCAACGAGCGCATGGTCCGCGAGGATATTCTCACTTCAGTGCACGTTGACGAATACGACCTTGAAGTGCGTGAAACAAAACGCGGACTTGAGGAACTCACTTCCGATATTCCTAACGTAAGCGAGGATGCTACCAAGGACCTTGACGAACGCGGCATTATCCGTGTCGGCGCACACGTCGTTCCTGGCGATATCCTTATCGGTAAAATCACACCTAAAGGTGAATCCGACCCGACGCCTGAGGAGAAACTCCTCCGCGCCATCTTCGGCGATAAAGCCGGCGATGTAAAGGACGCTTCACTCAAGGCTTCACCTTCCCTCAAGGGAGTTATCATTGCCACAAACCTCTTTGCACGCGCTGCAAAGAAGAAGAGAGGCAAGGCAGCTAATGCCCAGCTTCCAAAGATTGATGAGGAATACGATGCACTGAAGGATGAATTGAAAGCCAAACTCATTGAGAAGCTAACAGTTCTCACCGAAGGCAAAACTTCACAGGGCATCAAGGATTTCATCGGTACTGAGGTTGTAGCCAAAGGCACCAAGTTCACACCTGAAGTACTCAGCAACATTGAGTACGAGACAGTGAATCTGAGCAAATGGACAAGCGACACTCACAAGAATGACCTTATACGCGCTTGCGTGATGAATTATCTGCGCAAGTTCAAGGAATACGATGCTGAAGCACGCCGTAAGAAGTTCGACATTTCCATCGGCGATGAGCTTCCTTCAGGCATCATGCAGATTGCCAAAGTTTACGTCGCTAAAAAGCGTAAGATTGGCGTCGGTGATAAGATGGCAGGCCGCCACGGCAACAAGGGTATTGTTTCCCGCGTTGTCCGTCAGGAGGACATGCCGTTCCTCGCCGATGGCACTCCGGTTGACATTGTTCTCAACCCTATGGGTGTGCCTTCCCGTATGAACCTCGGACAGATTTTCGAAGCTGTGCTCGGATGGGCCGGCAAGGTGCTCGATGTGAAATTCGCCACTCCTATTTTCGATGGCGCAAGCATGGACCAGCTCAACGAATGGACCGACAAGGCAGGCCTACCGCGCAACGGCAAGACTTGGCTCTACGATGGCGGTACAGGCGAGCGTTTCGACCAGATGGCAACTGTCGGCGTGACATATATGCTTAAACTCGGCCACATGGTCGAAGATAAGATGCACGCACGCAGCATCGGCCCGTACTCCCTCATCACTCAGCAGCCTCTTGGAGGTAAAGCTCAGTTTGGTGGTCAGCGCTTCGGCGAAATGGAGGTTTGGGCACTTGAGGCGTTCGGCGCTTCGCATGTGCTTCAGGAAATCCTCACCATCAAGAGTGACGACGTCGTTGGCCGCAGCAAAGCCTACGAAGCCATCGTCAAAGGTGATTCAATGCCTACTCCAGGCATTCCCGAGTCGCTCAACGTGCTCCTTCACGAGCTTCGTGGTCTCGGTCTCAGCATCAACTTAGAATAAAAACAACTCTTTATAAAAGGATAATTTAATATGGCTTTTAGAAAAGATAACAACAAGCAAACCAGTTTCTCCAAGATTTCCATCGGTCTTGCGTCGCCCGACGAAATTCTCGAGCACTCCTACGGTGAAGTCTTGAAACCGGAAACTATCAACTACCGCACTTACAAGCCTGAACGCGACGGCCTTTTCTGCGAACGCATATTCGGCCCGGTCAAGGATTATGAGTGCCATTGCGGCAAGTACAAGCGGATTCGTTACAAGGGCATTGTCTGCGACCGTTGCGGTGTTGAAGTCACCGAGAAAAAAGTGCGCCGTGAACGTTCCGGACACATTCAGCTTGTCGTTCCTGTTGCCCATATCTGGTATTTCCGTTCTTTGCCTAATAAAATAGGTTATTTGCTCGGACTTCCTTCAAAGAAACTTGACTCTGTGATTTATTATGAGCGTTACATCATTATCCAACCGGGTAATGTTGAGGGGCACGAGAAATACGACCTCCTCAGCGAAGATGAATACCTCGAAATCGCAGAAAAGCTTCCTAAGGAGAACTCCATGCTGGAGGACTCCGACCCTAATAAGTTCATCGCCAAGATGGGTGCCGAGGCTATTTATGACCTTCTCATCGAACTTGACCTCGACAAACTGTCGTATGAACTCCGCGACACCGCTCACACAAGCGGCTCACAGCAGCGTAAGACCGAAGCACTCAAGCGCCTTCAGGTGGTTGAGTCGTTCCGCGCTTCACGCAACCGCAACAAACCTGAATGGATGATTCTCAAGGTCATTCCGGTGATTCCACCGGAATTGCGCCCTCTCGTTCCGCTCGATGGCGGACGTTTCGCCACAAGTGACCTCAACGACCTTTACCGTCGTGTAATCATCCGCAACAACCGTCTGAAACGCCTCATCGAAATCAAGGCGCCTGAAGTGATTCTCCGCAACGAGAAACGTATGCTTCAGGAAGCCGTGGATTCACTCCTCGACAACTCGCGCAAATCAAGCGCTGTGAAGAGCGAGTCGAACCGTCCGTTGAAGTCACTTTCCGACAGTTTGAAAGGCAAGCAGGGACGTTTCCGTCAGAATCTGCTCGGTAAACGTGTTGACTACTCTGCCCGTTCAGTCATCGTTGTCGGCCCTGAACTTAAAATGCACGAATGTGGCCTGCCAAAATATATGGCAGCCGAACTTTATAAGCCTTTCATTATCCGCAAACTTATTGAGCGCGGCATCGTCAAGACGGTGAAGAGCGCAAAGAAGATTGTTGACCGCAAGGAACCAGTCGTTTGGGACATCCTTGAATATGTAATGAAAGGACATCCAGTTCTTCTCAACCGTGCCCCTACACTTCACCGACTTGGCATCCAGGCATTCCAGCCTAAGATGATTGAAGGTATGGCCATTCAGCTCCACCCGCTCGCTTGTACGGCATTCAACGCCGACTTCGATGGTGACCAGATGGCAGTCCACCTTCCACTCGGCAACGAAGCTATCGCTGAGGCCCAAATTCTTATGCTTGGCTCACACAACATTCTTAATCCTGCCAACGGCGCACCTATCACAGTGCCTTCACAGGATATGGTTCTTGGTCTTTACTATATCACCAAGCTCCGCAAGGATGACAAAGGCCAAGGATTGAAATTCTACGGACCTGAAGAGGCACAAATAGCTTACAACGAAGGCAAATGCACACTGCATGCCATCGTCTCCGTTGTGGTTGATGACATTGACGAAAACGGCAATCCAATTAAGGTGCTGAAGGACAACACTTCCGTAGGTCGTGTGCTCTTCAACCAATATGTACCTAAAGAAATTGGCTACGTCAACGAAATCATTTCCAAAAAGTCACTGCGTACCATTATCGGTAAGGTAATTAAGAAATGCGGTATTCCGCGTTCAGCGCAGTTCCTCGACGACATCAAGAACTTAGGTTATTACATGGCGTTCAAGGGCGGCCTTTCGTTCAACCTTGCCGAAGTGCTCATTCCACCAGAAAAGGACGCTTTGGTTCAGGAAGGTTACGACCAGGTTGAGGAAGTGATGAACAACTACAGCATGGGCTTCATCACCAATAATGAACGTTACAACCAGATTATTGATATTTGGACACACGTCAACAGCCGATTGACCGACACTCTGATGAAACAGATTGCCTCCGACAATCAGGGATTCAACTCCATCTATATGATGCTTGACTCAGGTGCCCGTGGTTCTAAGGACCAGATTCGTCAGCTCTGCGGTATGCGTGGACTGATGGCCAAGCCTCAGAAGAGCGGTGCCGAAGGCGGCCAAATCATCGAGAACCCTATTCTTGCGAACTTCAAGGAGGGTCTTTCGGTGTTGGAATACTTCATTTCCACTCACGGTGCCCGTAAGGGTCTTGCCGACACAGCATTGAAGACTGCCGATGCAGGTTATCTTACCCGTCGTCTTGTTGATGTCGCTCACGATGTCATCATTACTGAGGAGGACTGCGGTACACTCCGCGGACTTGTCTGCACCGAGGTTAAGAACAATGAGGATGTCGTTGCCACTCTTGGCGAACGTATTCTTGGACGTGTTTCAGTGCATGATGTGGTTGACCCGATTTCAGGTGAACTTATCGTCAAGAGCGGTGAGGAAATCACCGATGACGCTGCTCAGCGAATCAACGACTCCCCTATCGAGTCAGTAGAAATACGTTCAGTGCTCACCTGCGAAGCCAAGAAAGGCGTTTGTGCCAAGTGCTACGGACGTAACCTTGCCACCAACCGCATGGTCCAGAAAGGCGAGGCCGTCGGCGTTATTGCTGCACAGTCAATCGGCGAGCCTGGTACACAGCTTACTCTTCGTACATTCCACGTCGGTGGTGTTGCATCCAACATCGCAGCCGTGTCAAACATTACTTCACGTTACGATGGTACTCTTGTCATCGAGGAGCTTCACACTGTTGATGCTACTGATGAAAAGGGAAGTGCTTATCAGGTTGTCGTAGGCCGTATGGCAGAAATGCGTATTATCGAGCCTACCACCAAGATGGTTCTCACCAACGCCAACATCGTTTACGGTTCCAAACTGTTCAAGCATAATGGCGACACAGTAAAGAAGGGCGATGTGATTTGCGAATGGGACCCATTCAATGCAGTCATAGTTTCCGAAGTTGCAGGTAAAATCAATTATGTCAACCTCATCGAAGGCGTTACCTATCGTGAGGAAGCTGATGAGAACTCCGGACTGCGTGAAAAGATTATCACTGAATCGAAGGACCACACTAAAGTGCCTGAGGCTCAAATTCTCGATAAGAACGGGCAACTCGTCAAGACTTATTCAATCCCTGTCAACGCGCATCTTATGCTCGACGACGGCAGCGAAGTTAAGCCTGGCTTGGTATTCGTGAAGATTCCGCGTGCTGCTGGCAATGCCGGTGATATCACCGGTGGTCTTCCACGTGTCACGGAACTCTTCGAGGCCCGCAACCCATCGAACCCAGCAATCGTCAGTGAAATCGACGGTGAAGTAAACTTCGGCAAAATCAAGCGTGGTAACCGTGAAATATCGGTAACATCCAAGATTGGTGAAGTCAAGAAATATCTTGTTCCGCTATCCAAGCAGATTCTTGTTCAGGAGAACGATTATGTACGTGCCGGCACGCCGCTTTCCGACGGTGCCATCACTCCAAGCGACATCCTCAACATCAAAGGCCCGACAGCAGTTCAGGATTACATCGTCAACGAAGTTCAGGACGTTTACCGTCTGCAGGGCGTTAAAATCAACGATAAGCACTTTGAAGTTATTGTCCGTCAGATGATGCGCAAGGTTAACATCGTCGATCCGGGCGACACCCGCTTCCTTGAGCAGCAGATTGTTGATAAGCGCGAATTCATGGATGAGAACGACCGTATTTGGGGCAAGAAGGTCATCACCGATGCAGGCGATAGCCTCAACCTTCAGAAAGGTCAGATTATCACGGCACGCAAGCTCCGCGATGAAAATTCCATGCTGAAACGCCGCGACCAGAAGATTGTACAGGTACGCGATGCCGTTCCTGCCACTTCCGAGCAGATTCTGCAAGGTATCACCAAGGCTGCACTCCAGACTTCAAGCTTCATGTCAGCTGCTTCATTCCAGGAGACCACCAAGGTGCTCAATGAGGCTGCCATCAATGGCAAGGTTGATGGACTTGAAGGCATGAAAGAGAACGTCATTTGCGGTCACTTGATTCCTGCCGGTACAGGTCTGCGCGAATACGAACGCATAATCGTCGGAAGCAAGGATAATTTCAATCCTGATACTTTCAACCGCATTACTGATGATGAAGAAGTTGAAGAAAGCGTTGAAAAATAACGCATCCATTCAATTACACAGATAACGAGAGAGCCGCCCTGCTTCATGCAAGACGGCTCTCCTATTTCTATCATTTGATGGTTGTCGTTATTCCTTAAATGCCATATTCAGCACCATCTCATCCTGTGTGAAAATCACATTCTTCAAATCCACAACTTCAAGAGCCTTCTGCAGCGGGTCAATCATGTTCAGATTCAGCATTGCAAGCCTATCCTCAGTTCTGATGTCGAATGCATCAGTCTTAGGTTGCTTTTCTTTCATGAACAGCAATGCCCCGGTTATCATCATGTTCATTGCAGTTCCACCATCGTAACTGAACTTTACTATTCCATCTTCCACACTATTCACTGTGATGTTTGCAGAAGCGGTCAATGCTATGCCAGCCACTTTTTTCACAACTGCCGTCAATTTCACGCTATTCCCGTTCACATAAGCAAACTTCACTTTCCTTTCATACTTTTTGAGGATATATTCCTCAAGCTCCTGATAACTTAATATTGCCCTCATAGTCCTTTGTTATTAAAGATTCGTTAATCGTTTATTTTTATAGTTCAACAATAATGCCAAACTGCCTTTCATGCCAATTCTGTCAATCAATCGCTCCTTCATATTTATTTCCGCTGACTACAGCGCGAGTTCCAGCTGGAAACGAATTGAAAAGGTCCGATTGCTTCACATTGAATGTGTTATTCTCGACTTGAACATTGCCAAATGAATACTTAGGCTTTTCATCATAGCTCACATAGAGTTTACCGTATCCGGCCTTTGCGTTCACATTCACTATATTGTCCTTAAATATAAGGTTTCCGTTGGCAGCAGAGTTTTGCAGGAAAAATTCCACCTTGTCGCTGTTGAAAGTATTGTTTCTGAAATCGAAATCAGCTTTTTTAAGTTTGTTGCAATATATTCTTGTATTGCCGCTGAAACTGTTGCCAGTGGCTGTAAGTTTCAAATATTCCACTCCATTCCATTGCGATACGTTTCCCAGGTAGTACAGGTTACTGCACATATTGCTGTTCATCGTCACCGCGCCTCCGGCATGTCCTGCAAGAAGCAGCGTCAGCCCATATTTTGCAATCAGTTGATTGCCGCTGAAATCCACTTTCGCATCATTCACCATCAGGCATGAGTGCATCCCGTTAATGCATATTTTGTCGTTGCTCTTGAATATATTGTTGCTTACCTCAAATTCATTCTTGTTTAGCGTGGAATCGGTGATGCAGACATCGCTAACATACTCTTTCCCTGCAAAGGCAAATTCTCCATAATTAAAGCGATTGCCAGTTATCTTAAACCTATTCACTTCAGTATGGTTCCTAAAACCTAACCAGAAGCATCGTCTAACCAAATCGTTAATGTAGAAGTCATTGTCACTCACCTCAAAATCACTAATTTTATAATGCACAGCCGTCTTTTGTCCCAAATATTGTATGTAATCATCGCTTGTTATGCACGAAATCAGCATATCGTTTGTACGTTCTATTTCATTTGCTTCTCCATAATAGAATTTGTTGCCGTATATCTTTATGCCTCTCTTCTCAATCAAAGGCTTTTCGTCAATTGGCGTGTTACGGTTGAACACCGCTATCACTTCATCATTACCATGCTTTCTGAATGTGTTATTGTAGATGTTCACGTTATGCGTTGTGCCCTCTATCCACAGGCAACCACCCTCTATCGCCTCATCGTTGTAATTTGTGAACAAGCAATCATGCACATCAATGTTCGAACATTGGCGCATGTCAAGATTCGTGCATTTTGATTTATTCAGCGTTGTGTTCACACCATGGAAGCTAACCGATTTGGCATACTTGAACTTAAACAGATGCCTGCCGCTTCCCACATTTTTGAGTCTCGTCACGTTGGCACTCAAATTACACACTGTCACACTGATATATCTTCCAGGATTTCCTTCAAAGCCAAAGATATTGTCATCACCGAACCTCAAGTCGCTCGGCACTTCTATAATTGTTTTCGATATGCTCTCCCCTTTCATTATCACGTTGCATCTGACAATAAGCAGTGTGTCGGGGCGATATGTACCATTTTTCAGATTTATCACCACTGTGTCGGTAGTCCTTACATTCTTGTCGAGAAATACGTCAATCTTCTTTCCGAACCACCCATTCTGGAAATATCTTTTATCACTTGAATTGAAAGTAAACACCCGCGCACTTGCCATGCACATAGTCAGCATCAAAGCCGATATAATTAATATTCTTCTCATCTTGTCAGTTCCTTTTATTTTCAGTTGCAAACCTAACATTTTATTTTTAAACTAAAGTACTGATTATGATTAAGCCATCATCGCCTTTTACATAGTTTAACCTTCAAACCATCCCAAGCCTATCTTAAATGTTTTTTGCATCTATCACATATTATTTGCACGAACCAATCTAATGTGCTATCTTTGCAATGGATTTTGGTGCCTGCGGGCGTTTCTCGCTTGGCAGGTGAAAAGGGAATCAGGTGAAATGCCTGAACAGTATCCGCTGCTGTAAGCTCATTAACGGCGTTGAACGACTTTCAAATCAATTTCCACTATCCTCAATTGGAGGACGGGAAGGAATGTTCAACATCGCCGGAGCAAGTCAGAAGACCTGCCAAGATGCCAGTTAAAAGCTTTCGGGTTATAAGGCTTGAGACATCTTTGCCGACCGGCTGGCAGCATAGCTGCACAAGGTGGGTGAGTTTATCCCAATCATAGAAGTCCGAAGCTGATTATTAATTGTTTAATTAATCGGCTTTTTTTATGCACTTTCGCTTTATTCTCACATTGATGGCTGCAATCGCTACTTACCTCGCCGCTAACGCCGAGGCTAAGCCCGACAGCGTGCATCTTAATGAAGTGAAAGTTGTGGGCTACGTTGCTCCCTATGCCGAAGTCATACCTGCTCAAAAGTTAACAGGAAAGCAACTTGAGCGGCTTAACAGTTTCTCAGTCGCCGATGCAATACGCTATTTTTCAGGCGTGCAAATCAAGGACTATGGCGGTGTGGGCGGCATCAAGACTGTTGACATCCGCAGCATGGGCACTAATCACATGGGAGTGTTCTACGATGGCATCCAACTTGGCAATGCGCAGAACGGCCAAATTAACCTCGGCAAATTCTCACTCGACAACATTGAAGAAATTTCGCTCTATAACGGTCAGAAAAGCGAGATATTCCAGTCGGCCAAGGATTTCGGTTCTGCCGGCACAATATATCTCCGCACACGTTATCCGCACTTTGAAGGCACTAAAAATACTAATCTGCAAGCCACATTCCGCACTGGCTCATTCGGGCTTGTAAACCCATCTCTCCGCTGGGAGCAGAAAATAAGCAATTCAGTCAGCGCATCAATAAGCACAGAATTCATTTACGCCACGGGACGATACAAGTTCCGCTACAAAAAGATATTTTCTGACGGCACTGTGGCTTGGGACACAACTGCCACACGCCATAATGGCGACATCACCTCTTTTCGCGCCGAAGCCGGACTGTTTGGCTTGATTTCTGGCGGACGCTGGAATGCGAAAGCGTATTTCTACGATTCAGAAAAGGGCATTCCAGGCGCAATTGTCAATAACGTGTGGAAAGCGTCGCAGCGTCAGTGGGACCGCAATTTCTTTGCACAGGGCAGTTTACAGAAACAGATAACCGGCAATTATCAGCTTCTCATCAATGCAAAGTATGCCAAGGACTATATGCGCTATCTTAATCCCGACACTACATTGATGTACATCAACAATAAGTTCTGGCAACAGGAAGCCTATATTTCCACCGCCAACAAGTTCACAATTGCCAAGAACTGGGATGTTGACCTCAGTGCCGACTATCAATGGAACTATCTCAGTTCCACCCTCACCGAATTTGCCTATCCTACCCGCCACACAGCTCTTGTGGCTCTTGCCACTGCATATCAATGGTGGAAACTCAAAGGTCAGGCAAGTATTCTCGGCACTTATGTGTTCGACCGCAGCCGTGTCACCAACGGCTCTTCCGTCACGCATCAATCAAGCGACCGCCACGAATACACCCCAGCCATATTTCTCTCCTATCAACCGTTCACACGCTATGCGTTCACAGTCCGCGCCTTCTATAAGCGCATTTTCCGAATGCCTACGTTCAACGACCTTTATTACACCGACATCGGCAATGCCAAGCTAAATCCTGAATTTGCCACGCAATACAATCTCGGATTCCAGTATCACGTTGATTTCGCCTCGTCATTGGTCAGTGCGCTCAGTCTGCGTGCCGATGCCTATTACAACCGCGTAACCGACAAGATTATCGCCGTGCCAAAAGGCACTGGCCAATACCGCTGGATGATGATGAACATCGGCAAAGTGAAAATTCGTGGCATCGATGTCACTGCACAGGTTGATTTCCATTTACCTGAAGGCATTCTACTCAACGCCAATCTGAACTACACTTATCAAAAAGCGCAGGATTACACCAATCCAGCCGACAACGAACCGGGTGCAGGCTCTTACAAGGGTCAGATTGCCTATATTCCATGGAACAGCGGTTCTGCCGTCGTTCATGGCTCATATCGCCATTTCGACCTCAACTACAGCTTCATCTATGTGGGTGAGCGTTACCACAATTCCGCCAACATCCGCGAGAATTACGAGCAACCATGGTACACCCACGACATTTCTGCCGGTTACGATTTCAAGATAGGCGCTGCTGCAATTAAGGTGATTGCCGAGGTTAATAATCTTTTGAATCAGCAGTACGACGTGATTCTGAATTATCCTATGCCAGGCCGTAACTATAAATTAACTTTCAAAATCAATATCTAAACGATGTATCGCCGGATATTCTACATATTATCTCTGTTTGCATTGGCCATTACGTTCAGTGCCTGCCGTCACGATGAGGAAATCTTCATACCTGAGACGGTGAACGTTGCCACGCCTGAATATTCCTCACTCAGCGGATTTTATCTTCTCAACGAGGGCAACATGGGCAGCAACAAATGCACTCTCGACTATTATGATTACTCAACAGGAGTTTACAAGCGCAATATTTATGGCTATGCCAATCCTAACGTGCCGAAAGAACTTGGCGATGTGGGCAACGACATTGCCGTGTATGGCAACCGCCTTTATGCGGTCATCAATTGTTCCAATAAGGTTGAAGTGATGGACGCATGCACCACAAAACGCATCGGGCAGATAAATATTCCTAATTGCCGTTTTCTACGTTTCAAGGACGGTTATGCTTATGTCACGTCGTATGCCGGCCCAGTGGTGATTACGCCCGATTACAAGCAGCATGGCTATGTGGCTAAAGTTGACACGGCATCGTTTGCCGTTGTCGACACCTGTGTGGTAGGTTTTCAGCCCGATGGCATTGAGATAATCGACGACAAGATATACGTCGCCAATTCAGGCGGCTACATGGTGCCCAACTATGAGAATACGGTCTCAGTAATCGACCTCGCATCGTTTAAGGTTGAAAGCAACATCACAGTAGCCATCAATCTTGAATTCCTTTGCGCCGACCGTCACGGCGGGCTTTGGATTTCCTCGCGCGGAGACTATTACGACACTCCTTCACGCCTTTATTGCTACGACGTGCGCAAGCAGCGTATGATTGCCTCGCTCGACGTCCCAGTGTCCTCAATGTGCATCGACGGCGATTCCATCTACATTGTCAGCACAGCTTGGAGCAATGTCACCATGAGCAATGTCACCAGTTATGCCATTGTCAACACTCTCACACATGAAAAGGTCAGCGACAATTTCATCACCGATGGCACTGATGCTTCCATCGTCAAGCCCTATGGCATTGCCGTGAATCCTTTCACCCAGGATATTTATGTCACCGATGCCGACAATTGCATCGACCCGGGCACTCTCTATTGCTTCTCGGCTACAGGCAAGAAAAAATGGAGTGTTCGCACTGGCGATATTCCAGCACATTTTGCCTTTTTGGGCACTGTGAGATGATAATAAAAATACAAACGATATGAACAGATTCATTTTGTCATTAAAATCAGTTTTGATTGTCGCTGCAATTGCTGTTTCATGCATTGCTTCGGCTAAATCTCCGTTCATCAGCAAGATTTATGATTTTTGTCCTGCTCCTGGACAGTTCGTCAATGTTTTGCCGAAATATGAATCGGGCGACACAAAGGAAAGCATAATTGCTAAAGTGTCCACCCGCCTTTGCTGCGACACAGCCGATGCCACCACCGTTTCTCTCGGAGCTTATGGCGGCTACATAGTTTTCGGCTTCGACCACACTGTGGTCAACACCCACAATTACGATTTCAAGATATTGGGTAATGCTTTCGCATCCGCCGATGCCACTCTTGGCTATCCTGGAGGCAGCTGCGAACCTGGCATCTTGATGGTTTCATTCGATGCAAATGCCAATGGCGAACCTGATGATGCTTGGTATGAGATTGCCGGCAGCGACTATTCCAAATCGTCAACTGTCCACAATTATTCCATCACTTATGTACGTTCCAATGAGAATCAGCCTAAAATTGCCGACCCAGTAAACAAGGAAATAACCGATACCACTTACACTCCGTGGAGCGATAATCAGGGAAATTCAGGGCATATTTACCGCAACAGCGCACACGCACAATCATATTTTCCGCTATGGCTTTCCACCGACACTTTATCGTTCACAGGCACGAAACTTGCCGACAATGCCGAGAACAGGTCAGTAGGCACAGCCTATAGTTATGTGCTTCGTATGCTTGATTGGGGCTACGTTGACAATCTTCCAAACAAGATGGACCCTGGGCTGAAAATCGATTGGGCTGTCGATGCCAACGGCAATTCCGTAAATCTTCCGGGAATTAATTTCGTAAAAGTTTACACTGCTCTCAATCAATATTGCGGCTGGATTGGTGAGACTTCCACCGAAGTCACCGGCGCTGCTGACCTCCACGTAGATGCTTCGGCAGTCACTTCAGCCACTGAAGAAGGCCAAATAAAGCCATACTTCGACCACACGGCCGATGAACTCGTCATACCCGATGGCGGCAATTTCTCAGTATTCAATCTTCAAGGCATGAAAGTGCTTAGCGGCAATTCTCAGCACGTTTCATTGCAGAATATTGCCAATGGCATCTATATTGTCCGCAATAACGGGATTACAGTGAAATTCACTAAATAACATATTATTTTAATATAAATCATTATGAAAAAGTCCTTTACGCTTTTCGCAGCTCTTTTTATGGCTGCCAATGCTTTTGCCTATGTAGGTGGCGACACAATCACTCTCGATTTAACCAAACCCACCTCCCCAGCTTCCTACACATTCAGCTCAGGAATTTGGGAAAACACTCATGATGCCAGCACTGCTAATCAATGGCTACAGTTTCAAGTGTTCAAAATTTCTCACGACTGCACAGGCAATGCCTATTACGGCAGTTCATATTGGGATGGATTCACACTTGCCAACAGTGGCGACACTTCCGATGCAGGCAATGGCAACAGCACGACATGGTCACAGCATCAGGACGGCTGCATGGCTGGTGGCGGTGTAGCCGTCAATGCCAACGGAACCATCACAAAATTATCAGGCACTACTGCTGCATCCACTAAGGGTAATCCTTATCTTGTCGGCTATTGGTCGGCATTCGGAGGCGCTCCAAATGTAGTCAAGTTTGCCAAAGTGAATGGTGACTCTGTTTTTGAAGCAGTTGGCGTTTATGTTTCCAATCATCCTTGGCCATATTATGAAATGAAGAATGGCGACAGTTTCGCGCGTGCTTTCAATAAGGAAGGCGATAGCTTCAAGGTAATAGCCCACGGAGTGCTTCGTGGCGTTGAAACCAAGACGGATTCCCTTGAATTGGACAGTTATAATAATGGTACTCTCAATCAAGTGACCGATTGGAAATTTTTCAATCTCAGCTCTCTTGGCAACGTATCTTCCATCTTCTTCACACTTTCGTCAACCGACAGTGGTGAATGGGGCATCAACACTTCCACTTATTTCTGCATGGACAAGTTGCAGGTAAAGGTTATTCCTACAACTGGTGTGAACAAGGTTGACGAAAATGCTGTCCGCATCTATTTCGACCGCGCAGCTCAGGAAGTAGTTGCAGCCGATGGCGCTCAGGTAAACATATTCAATATGCAGGGCCAACTGGTTCTCTCGGCCACTGGTTCACACGTTTCCCTTGCATCTCTCGCCGATGGTCTCTACATCGTGAAGAGTGCTGGCCAAACGCTGAAAATCACAAAATAATATATTTGTTATTGCCATAACAAATAAGTAACGACAATAGTAACATAAGTTTTATAAGAAAACTTCTGCCGAGCCGCCACACTGTGAAGTGCGACGGCTCTTTGCATATTTCATAAGCATATTATTCACTTGTGCCATTTTACGTACTATTTCTTATTTCTTTTTAGTATCTTTGCATATTCAATATGGGGCTTAATCGGTCAATGCCGTTTCCCCTAATTTTATAAGTATATGTTGAATTTTGTTACTTGGACTGTCAATCCCAATATATTCAGTGGCTTCGTCACTGTCCGCTGGTATGGTCTTGCCTTTGCAGTCGGCCTATGGATTGGTTATGAAATAGTCACACGGATGTTCCGTCATGAGGGAGCGCCTGAAAAGTGGATTGGAAGCCTGTTCATTTATGTTGTCATTGCCATGGTAGTCGGTGCGCGTCTCGGTCATGTTTTCTTCTACGACTGGGAATATTATTCCCATCATCTTATGGATATTTTCAAAATATGGGAAGGCGGACTTGCAAGCCATGGCGGCACAATCGGCCTGCTGATTGCCATTTTACTATATTCGCATTATGTCACCCACAAGAGTCCTCTTTGGACTTTCGACCGCCTTGTGGTTCCTACGGCTTTCGTAGCCGGACTTATCCGCCTCGGCAATCTCATGAATCATGAAATCTACGGCAGTGTCACCACCATGCCTTGGGGATTCCGTTTTGTTGACAACCTTGGCGCATGGATGCACGGTTCTGCTCCTGTTTTCACCCAGCCATGCCACCCTACTCAAATATATGAGGCCCTTTGCTATTTTGCGCTGTTTGGCCTTATGATGTGGATGTACTGGCGCAAAAATTCAGAACGCCGTCCCGGGCTGCTCTTCGGAGTTGCCATGCTCGGCATTTTCACGGCACGGTTCTTCATAGAATTCATCAAGAATGTTCAGGAACCTTGGGAAATAGGTCTACGCAATTCTTGCGGAATGGATATAGGTCAAATCCTAAGCATACCTTTCATCATTCTTGGCATTTGCCTGATAATCTATGCTTACCGCAAGCCTCCATTGGAGATGACTTTCCCGAATAAGTTCCCCGAAAGCGGGAACAGCAAAAAATAGGTTTCCAATTGCCTACATCCCCATGAAACGCTCACTTTTACTTTTTTGCTTCTTTTCCTTGCTATTTCTGCCGATGGTGCATGCCTCAGTGCATTACAACACCGACTCACTGATTCATGTCCTCGACGGAATCATTAGCGACAAGGCCAACATAGAATCGAAAAAGCAGCAGAGCATTCAGCGCCATCTATATGCACTTCGCAATGCAAATTCCGACAATGCCCGCTTCCGCGAACTTGGAAATCTGTTCTATCGCTACCGCACCTATCGCCTTGACAGTGCCTATTTTTATGCGCAGCAACGTCTGGCCGTGGCTAAACGAATGGGAATAACGGATTCAGTTTCGGTAGCCATGATGAATTGCGCCGACGGATTGAAAGGGCTTGGAAAATTTTCGGAAGGACTCAGCATATTGAAGACAATTCCTTATAGCAAATTCGTAAGGCATTGCTACAATTATTATTACCTCTATTTTTCAATCACTCTCTCGCTCTCAAATATTGCCGATAATGAAGCGGAACGGCAAATGTATAAACAGGAACTCCGCACCTATCGCGACACCATCAACATGGTGAATCCCGTAGGCTCCATAGGCTATACCATCAACGAGGGAGAAATCATGAAACTGGATGGTAAATTCCGTGAATCGCTTAATTTCATGCTCAATTTCATGCACAAGCATCCCGCTGAAGCCAATAATAACGCTACTTTCTGCTACACCCTTGCCGACACCTATCGCGCTCTCGGCAATTTTGATGCACAGGAATATTATCTTACACTCTCGGCCATCATTGATAAGCGAAAATGCAACAAGACTTACACTTCACTTCAGAATCTTGCCATGCTGCTTTATAAAAGGGGTGACACAGAACGGGCTTATCGCTACATCACCTGCGCAATGGAAGATATTATCGACTGCAATGCCCGAAGCCGCCTTACTCAAGTGGCTGAATATATGCCTATCATCACCACTGCCTATAATAAACAGCTCGAAAAGGACCGCCATCGCTCTTTGGCTTTTATCTTCATCGTTTCATCCATGCTGGTCGTTCTTGCCGGAATGCTCTTCATTATTTTCAAGCGTAATCGTAAGTTGTTTGAAACCCGTAAGGCTCTCGATGCAAAGAATGAGCAGCTTATCGCCATGAACAGCAGCCTCAATTGCCTTAACTTGCAGCTAAGCGAGTCAAACAAAATCAAGGAGGAATATATTGCCCAACTTTTCAATCTTTGTTCCGGCTACATCGACGAGATGGAAAAATACCGTGTCGGCTTAATGCGCAAACTCAAAACTGGGCAAATCGATGACTTAAAGATAGAACTTGGAAAATCCGTTTCCACCGAAAATTTGCGCTCTTTCTTTCACAATTTCGATATTATTTTCCTCGACCTGTTCCCTAATTTCATTGAATCATTCAATAAATTGCTTCAACCCGATGAACAAATAATTCCTAAGGATAATGAACTGCTCACTCCTGAATTGAGAATTTATGCGCTTGTAAGGCTCGGAATCAACGACAGCACCAAAATAGCCAGTTTCCTGCACTATTCTTCGCAGACGGTTTATAATTATAGGCTTCGAGTCCGCAACAAATCTGTCATTCCGAAGGACCAATTTGTTGAAGCCGTTCAATCGCTCTGATTTTTGCTGTTTTCGGTTTCCTATATATACCCTTTTTATTTACTTTATGCAAACTGCAATTCATTAAACAGTTGGTATTTACGCAATTTTCAACTTACTTTTCATGTTTACTTTCATTTTTAATACCTTTCTATTTCTGTAATTTTTTATGATGTATTTTGGAGGCTAAAAACATTCTTCTCTTCCATGTTTGAGCAAATGTTTTTCTTCTCTTTTTATTAACATAGACCAACTTACTTTTAAACCAATCGTAAATGAAACACTTAATTACTATCTCTTTGAGAAGTTTGGCAATTGCTGTTGCTTTACTTCTTGGACTCACGGCCTACGCTCAGATTCCTGTCTCTGGCCGTGTCGTTGATGGAAATAACGAGCCTATTATCGGTGCGTCGGTTTTCGTCAAGGGCACTCAGACGGGAACAGCCACAGATGCTGATGGGCAGTTCTCACTTAAAGTCCCTTCGGCCAATTCCGTTCTTGTTATTTCCTATGTAGGATTTAATAAGGTGGAAATTGCTGCCAATTCCGCTACTTTCAACTCCGGAATTGTAATGAAGGAAAGTTCCAACAATCTTGATGAAGTTGTCGTCATTGGTTACGGCACAGTCAAAAAGAATGATGCCACCGGCTCTGTAGTCGCCATCAAGCCTGATGAACTTAACAAAGGTAACCGCGTCACGGCTCAGGATGCCCTTATCGGCAAAATAGCCGGTGTGAATGTGGTGCCCGGTTCTGGTGCTCCTGGTTCTGGCGCTACTATCCGTGTCCGCAGCGGGTCATCCCTTTCTGCAAGCAACGACCCACTCATAGTTATCGATGGAGTTCCTGTCGACAACTCTTCAATCAATGGCTCTTCCAACCTTATCGGTTCCATCAATCCTGAAGATATTGAGACTTTCACTGTCCTCAAGGATGCTTCCGCAACAGCCATCTACGGTTCACGTGCTTCTAATGGTGTAATTGTCATCACCACTAAGAAAGGTACTGACAAACTTACAGTTAACTACACTGGCAATTTTTCTGTCAGTTCCACTGCCAAGCGTCTTGACGTGCTTACTGCTGATGAATTCCGCACATTTGTTCCTACAGTGACTGGCGTGCCTGCCAATGCAGTTTACGGAACCAGCAACACCGACTGGCAGGATGAAATCTACCGCACAGCCTTCGGTACAGAAAACAACGTTTCCGTCGGAGGCAAATTCGCCACAAATTTCGTAACAAGTCCTTACCGCGTTTCTGTTGGCTACACCAATCAGGACGGTACTATCAAGACGAGCAATTATAAACGTCTGTCGTTTGGCGGCAACCTCAATCCTTCGTTCCTTGACAATCACTTGACCGCCAACTTGAATTTGAAGGCTTCCTACGAAAAGAATCGCGTAGTCAGCGGCAGCGTAGCTAATTCAGCTTTAAGCTACGACCCTACCCGCCCTGTACACACTGGCAGCTCCACCGCTGCAACCGACCCGGGCCTTGGATATTACATCTGGACCAGCAGCAGCGGCTCTCCAATGGCTATTCAGCCTGACAATCCTGTAGCGATGATTGACCTTGAGAATGACATGAACAAAGTCACACGTTCCATCGGCAATGCATCCTTTATCTACAAAATCCATGGCTTTGAGGATCTGAAACTCAATCTCAGCCTTGGCTATGATGTTCTGAAAAGCAAGTACAACAGAAATGTACCGGCTCTTGCAGGAATGATGTACACTGGCAACCAGAAGGATGGAACAGGACTTGTATATACTTCCACACAAAAGAAGCACAACTATCTGCTTGATGCCTATGCCAACTACGACCATTCGTTCGGCAAACACACAATCGGATTAATGGCCGGCTATGGATGGCAGCATTTCTGGAAGAAGTTCGATGCCACGACTCTCGACCCTGAAGGCAAACAGCTTTCTTCACCTTCACATTCAGAATCTGAATATTATCTCCTCTCATATTATGGCCGTGCCAACTATTCCTACGACAACCGCTATCTGGTTACAGCCACTTTGCGTTCCGATGCCTCATCAAGGTTTGCAAAGGGTAATCGCTGGGGACTGTTCCCTTCGGCAGCTCTCGCATGGCACATTTCCCAAGAGGATTTTCTGAAGGACAACAGTGTACTTTCCGATCTTAAACTTCGCCTCGGTTATGGTGCTACCGGCCAACAGGATATTCTCAATGATTATCCTTACATGACCACCTTCAGCGTTTCATATCCAGAGTCAATGTACGAATTTGGCGATGTTTGGTACAACACCTATCGTCCAAATGGATACGACCGCGACATCAAGTGGGAAACCACTACAACATGGAATGCCGGCCTCGATTTCGGATTCCTCGGCAATCGCATCAATGGTAGTATCGACCTATATAAGCGTTACACAAAGAATTTGCTCAACACCATCAATGTGATTTCAGGAACGAACTATTCCTCTATAATCACCACCAATATCGGTAAGATGGAGAATAAGGGTCTTGAATTCACCCTCAACACTGTTCCTGTCCGCACCCGTGATTTTCAATGGGATTTGGGCTTCAACTTCACTTGGAACACTTCAAAGATTACCAAACTCAACACCATCGACACTGGTCAAAACTTTGTGCTTACTGGCTACATATCCGAAACCGGCAAGACGGTTCAGGTGTTCATGGTTGGCAAACGCCCTTACAACTTCTATCTCTGCAAACAGGCTTATGGCGATGATGGCAAACCTCTTGAAGGCAAATACATTCAGCCTGATGGGTCAGTGTCATCCACCGAGACCAAATATGCCGATGGCCGCAGTGCCCTGCCTAAGACTTATCTCGGTTTCAACACCCGCTTCACTTATAAGAACTGGGATTTATCGGCAAGTGGCCACGGTTCCTTCGGATTCTACGTTTACAATTATGTTCGCGCCAACGACTATGTTCAGAGCGTTTACAGCGACCAGGGATATTTCTCAAATATCCTCCGCAGCACCCGCGACAGTGGCTTCCAGCTCCAGCAGCTTTATTCCGATTATTGGCTTGAAAAAGGTAACTTCTTCCGTTTCGACAATGTTACCCTCGGCTACAACTTCAAGCATCTTTGGGACAACTCAAGCACATTGCGCGTCACTTTTGGTGTGACTAATCTCGCCACAATCACAGGTTACGACGGTGTTGACCCTGAAATCTACAATGGTATCGACCGTAATGTCTATCCACGTCCACGTACTTTCAACTTGGGCCTGAACTTAACCTTTTAACTAACTCATTAATTGAATTCTGCAATGAAAAAATATATTTATGCTTTGTTTTTGAGCGTTCTGTGCCTTACATCATGCACAGGCGACCTCGACACCATGCCGCTCGATGATAACCAGCTTGTCAGCGAACAGGTGTATGCCACTTCCGATGGCTATATGGGTGTTCTTGCCAAATGCTATGGCTCCCTTGTCCTCACTGGGCAAAAAGGTGGCGATGGCGGCGACGGCGACCTTGAAGGTGCCAATGAAGGATATTCTGGTTATGTCCGCTTGATGTTCTATCTCGAGGAACTCAACACTGATAACTTTATCATGCCTTCTTCTTCCAACGGACTTCGCAAATGTCTGAATTTACAATGGAGCGCTTCAAACGCTTCCGTAATCACATGGACTTATCAGCGCCTTTACATGTCAATCGCTTATTGCGATGAGTTCCTCCGCGAATGCACTGAAGCAAAACTCAGGAGCCGCGGCTTATGGGATGCCATGGGCAGTGAGTGTCCGGCTTATCGTGCCGAAGCTCGGTTCATCCGCGCTTATTGCTATGCCACTCTATGCGACCTTTTCGGTCCTGTACCTTTCGTTGACGAAAACACAGGCGTGAAGGATATTCCTGTACAGATGACACGCCAGCAGATTTTCGATTATGCTGAGAGTGAATTGAAACTGATTTCAGGTGAAACTTCCGGCAGCACCGACCTGCTGAAGGACCCGGGCGCTAATGTGTATGCACGTGTCGATAAGGTAGCAGCATGGTTCCTTCTCGCCCGCATGTATCTCAATTCAGCCACTTGGACTGGCGTTAACCACTACAATGATTGCCTTACTTATGCCAAGAAGGTTATCGACTGCGGTAAATATCCGCTTGCATCTGATTATCGCCATATTTTCCTTGCTGACAACAACACCTGCTCTGAAATTATTTGGCCGCTTGTTCAGGATGGTTTGAAAGCCCAAAGTTCAGCCGGCACCAATTTCTATGTCAAGGCTTTCGTCAATGGCCCGATGGATGCTCTCTACACCACTGGTGTGGGTGCTAAAGGCTGGGGCAATGTACGTGCCAAAACCACTCTCGTCGATGCCTTCAATGAATCGGACGTTCCTTTCAGCACATCCGATACTTGGGGAAATGCCAAACACGACAAACGCGCACAGTTCATGACGGCACTGCCTAACCAGACCAAGAACACTTGGGACAGCAAAGAAGCCATGACGGGCACTTTCACTTGCGGTTACGGCTATATCAAGTGGCGCAATGTCACTAAAGACAACCAACTTAGTCCTTCGGGCATCACTTATTCATCAATTGATTTCCCGATGTTCCGCACTGGCGATGCATATTTGATGGCAGCTGAGGCAATTCTTCGCGGTGCAACGGGCGGTAGCCGTGCACAAGCACTCGCCTACGTCAATGAAATCCGTGAACGTGCCTATATGAGCGGCAAATATGCCGTTTCAGGCGTTGACTCTTCAGTTTCTGGCGACATTACCGACAGCCAGCTTACACTCGACTTCATCCTAAGTGAACGTCAGCGTGAACTTGCTTCTGAAATCACCCGTCGTACTGACCTTATCCGTTTTGGCAAATTCACCACAGGATATAACTGGGATTGGAAGAATGCTGTACGCCTCGGCTCGGATGTTGACGACCATTTCAAACTCTTCCCTATTCCTGAGAGCGAAATGACGAATAATCCAAACCTCGTGCAGAATCCGGGTTATTGAGTTCTTAATGGGAATGTGCAAGGCTGCGCAAAGCATTCCTTGCACATTCCTTCATCTTAATTAATTTCAATATGCGAAATCTATCGATTTGGCTGTTCCTTATGTTGCCTTTGCTTGTGATGGCTCAAACGTCACGCAAGGAAATATATTCTGACCTCAACAAAGCCGGTGGCGTTTATTATGCCTACCCTGTCACTGCTCCTGTTAAGGTCACTCCGGCTCCCAAAGGATATGAACCATTCTATATCAGCCATTATGGACGCCATGGTTCACGTTACCTAATAGGTGACAACGACTATGAATCGCCATATAAACTGCTTGTCAAGGCTCAAAATGATGGAGTGCTTACGCCCCTTGGTAAAGATGCCCTCAAACGTCTGATTTCCGTTTACAAGATAGCTAAAGGACGTGGCGGTGATCTTTCCCCGCTTGGCGTGCGCCAACACCGCGGAATAGCTGAACGTATGTTTAAAGCCTATCCGCAAGTGTTTGCCGGTAACGTTGCTGTCGATGCACGCTCCACCATGGTGGTACGTTGTGTGCTGAGCATGTCGGCGTTTTGCGAAAGGCTGAAGGAACTTAATCCCAACCTCCGCATTTCACGTGATGCAAGCAATCACGACATGAATTATTTATGCCATTACAGCCGTGAGGCCGAAGCTTATTCCAACAGTGCGGAATATAAGGCAGAATACAAGCAGTTCGACTCCATTTCAGTAAATGGCGACAGCATTGCAGCCAGATTGTTCAGCAACGCTGATTACGTCAAGCGCAATATCGACACCCATAAGCTTATTTGGTCGCTATATTGGCTCGCTGTGGACATGCAAGATATTGATAGCCCCATCAGCTTTTACGATTTATTTTCAAAAAATGAATTGTTCAATCTTTGGCAAGTGTTCAATTTCCGTATGTATTCCACCAATGGCAATTACGCAGGCAATCATGGGCTTATGGTTGACAATGCCCGCTACTTGCTGAGCAACATTGTGGAATCGGCAGATTCTATTATTGCTGCGCACGGCCATGGCGCTACTTTGCGCTTCGGTCACGACGGCAACATCATTCCTCTTGCAGCCATTATGCAACTGAATAATTGTTATGCCGCCGCTACTTCTCCTGCTGAGACCTACAAACTTTTCAGCGATTTCAAAATCGCTCCGATGGCAGGAAATGTCCAACTGATATTTTTCCGTAATTCCAGCCGTCCCGGCGACATTCTCGTCAAGTTTCTCTTGAATGAGCAGGAAAAATCAGTTCCTGTAAAGACGGACTGCTACCCCTTCTATCATTGGAAGGATGTACGCAGTTTTTTCACGAATATCATTAATAAGAATGTCAAGGCAACAAATTAAATTTGCCAATAGTATAAAATTGCAAGGATGTAAAAAAGAAAGTTAGAGGGTTTATTGGAAATGTTCCCTGATGTGATTTCAGGGGACATTTTTATTTATCGCCTTGATATAATTCGTTACCTTATACAAAAAAATCAATCCGGGCTATTGACTTTTAAGTTTCCAGCCCTTATCTTTGCGGAAGTAAAACCAAAAACTATCCAGAATATGAAAAAAACTTCTAATCACAAACATTCCATCTTTTTAGGTTCAAGGCTTAGCCGCACACTCGCAATAGTAGCAATGATTGTATTTTTTATTATCATGATTGATTGTTCGAGTACAAACAAGAATTCGGCAAAAGCTGCCCCAAAGCCTGCACCTGTTCCGAAGCCGAAAGCTGAAGTGGCTGTTGAAGTCGCTCCCACAAAAGGAGAACTTATTGACCTCGGCCTGAGTGTAAAGTGGGCCTCATGCAATGTGGGTGCAAAGGCACCTGAAGATTTTGGCGATTACTTTGGCTGGGCTGACCCTACAGGAAAAGAAATTGACCAGGATGTCACCGATTCAAACGACAAGTGGACGTCGTCATTGTATGGCGGGAAAAAGCCACTAAAGGAAATCAGTGGCAGTAAGTTCGACATTGCCCGCGTAAATATGGGTGGAGATTGGCGGATGCCTACTCGCGAAGAAGAGCAGGAGCTAATCGACAAATGCACATGGAAAATCATAAGCTACAAGGGAGTGAAAGGCGCAATGGTAACCGGCAAAAATGGTAACAGCATTTTCCTGCCGATGTCGGGATGGCGCTGTGGTCCTGATGTTGGCGTTCAGAATGAAGTCGGATTTTATTGGAGTGGAACTCATTGCACAGAAGATTCTGGTTTCGCCTATCGAATTCATTTTGAACTTGACGGATGCCCCGACTTGAGCATGAGCATACGTTGTTTTGGCTTTTCAGTGCGTGCTGTGCAATAATAATTGCCTGCCGCTATAGGTCGAAAGTGCGTTTCTTGCGGTTGCGGTGCGTGATGCGCTTCTTTTGGGTGTTCAGCCAGCGGAACCATGCACGCAGGCGAAGCCATGCACCGGAAGGCGTTGCAGTGATGTCGGCTGAAAGCTGGTTGCTGAGTCTGGTAAGTTTCGGCGTTTCACCGAATTGCTCAGGAAATATCACCAGCAAATTGTTTCTTGCAAAATATTTGGCAAGGAAATTCGGCAATGTGTCCATCTCAAGGTTGAACGACACTGAAGCTCGGCGTGCCCCGATTAATATCATCAAGTCGTCGTCAAGCAGGTTATTGGCTATAAGCACCAAGTCGCCCCATTCCTTCACTTCCCTGAATTCGCTCCGCACTTCTATGTTTTCAGCCTTGAATGCGCTGTGAATCATCTGTATCGTAGTCTGATAAGCACAGAATATTATTCTGCACCCTATCCGCATTGCAAGATTTGTCACTCGGATTATCCAAGCCTCGAATCCAGTCTCGAATTCCGCCTTTTCGGGAACCACCACCACTATTCGCGTTATCGTATTGATTGGAATGAAGCATCGTGAAATAATCACCATATTGTTCAGTTCTTTCAATAGCTGTTCAATTTTGCTGCCGAAGAAACTGTCCACAATATTGGAATGTTGATGCATTCCTACTACAATGTCGGTTATATTGCGTTCTTTCACGGTATTGATTATTCCAGTGGAAGTGTTAAGGTCGTACCTCTCAATTGTCTGCATCGTCACGTTCACCGCGGCGGCAGTTTCGCCTGCGAGTTTTAGGGCATTCCGCCCTATTGCCACCGATGATGACGAATTATCATTCCTCACATGCAGAGCAAAAATTGAATCATCGGTTGTCTTGCGCTTCATCAGCAGTGCCAAAGTCACCAGGCTTGATGCCGTCACTGGATTAGCAACTGGAATCAACGTCCGCATCTGTTTCTTCTCCGTCCTCTTCTCCTCGTCATAGTCTTCGGGATGTTCCATCATCCTTATTTTCATCTTGGCTGCCGCTCCTGAAGTGACAATTGGTGCCATAGTGCAGGTCACGAGTATCATCACGATAGTCCCGTTCATCACGGCCTCGCTCAATGCATGGCTTCCATCAGGCAAAAGCATGTTGTAGCCAAGTGTCACCACGGCAAGGGCGACTGCTGTATGCGCCGAACTAAGACCAAACATTATGCTTCTGTCGTTCCTTGTGAATCTGTTTATCTTCTGTGCTATATATGCTGCAATCCATTTTGTGGATATTGCCACAAGCAGCATATTTCCCGCCACGACCATAGTGTCGGTGCTCGACATCACCCTAATGTTTATCATCATTCCCACGCCTATCAGGAAATAGGGTATGAACAGTGCGTTTCCCACAAATTCAATTCTGTTCATCAGCGGTGAAATGTTCGGCACGTATCTATTAAGAACAAGTCCAGCGAAGAATGCTCCAAGCACTGATTCAAGTCCTACCACCTTAGCAAGCCATGAAGCAAGGAACACCAATGCAAGAACAAACACAAACTGGGTAACACTGTCACTGAAAGTCTTGAAGAACCACCGCATTATTCGTGGGTAGAGATATAGAATAGCGGCACAATAAATTGCCACATTCAGCAAAAGCCGCAAAATGTTGCTTATTGCAAATTCTCCTTGGCTCTGTATCCCGACCACAACGCCAAGAACGAGCAATGACCCAAGTACTGCCACAATGGTGCCTACAATTGTAATCAGCACCGCAGGCGATTTTGTAATTCCGAATCGAGTCACCACAGGATATGCTATCAAAGTATGGGAAGCGTACATTGATGCCACAAGGATTGCTGTAATCCATCCGAGATGCAGCATTGTAACGCTTGCTAAAGTTCCGAGAATTAACGGTATTAGAAATGTGAGAAGTCCAAATCCAAGTCCCTTGCGGATATTCTTCTTTAAGTGGAACATGTCAATTTCAAGTCCGGCAAGGAACATCAAATAGAGCAATCCCACCTGCCCGAATATCTCAAAACTGCTGTCGCGCTCCAATAGATTCAGCCCATAAGGGCCAACAATCACGCCCGCAATAATCAGGCCCACTACCTGCGGAATTTTCAACCGTGTCAACAGCAATGGCGCCATGAGGATTATCACCAGCACCGTGAAGAATATCAAAACGGGGTTGGTAATAAGAGCATGTGTAATAGTAGCGTCCATTGCCTAAGGTTTGTTTTGCAAAGATAGTGCAAGGCGAATGGAAATGCAAATCAAGTTTACTTGTTTTTGCTTTCCTGAGCCGCAGCCTATCTTCGACGCCAGTCAAATTTAGTGCAAGGCGAATGGAAATGCAAATCAAGTTTACTTGTTTTTGCTTTATTCCTTTAGTGATAATAGATACTTATCAATTCAATAACTATAAATAGTATTCCCAACAGAAAAACCAATATTCCAGCCACATTCCATCCGTGTTGTTTATTCTCAAAGTCCTCAACTGTACCATTATATTTAGCCCAAGCTTTTCTATTTCCCGAACTTCCAAATGAAAAACTTATTATAAGATTGATTAGTATACCACCAGGAATACAGTAAAATACAAACATCCACAATAGCCAATATATGCCATTGAACAATCCCCAGATTGGTGTGAACAAGAATGCCCCCCAGTTCCATTTGGTCATATTCGACGGAAATTGAGGTGCCAATGGTTGTTGCGGTTGAGATTGAACAATTTGAGGTGGATCCATTGGCTGCTGCACAGAATACGTTATTGGTGGCGGAGCTACCGTTTTAGGAAGGTCGGGCGCAATGAAGCTATAAGCACAATTAGGACAATAATGCACATTGCGCGGAATTTTCTTCCCGCACTTTGGACAGAATTGGGTTTCTTCCTTTTCTGGTTCTGACTTTGCTTTTTCCTTCTGTTGCGAATCATTCTGCGCCGAAGGCAATGAAGCGAATCCATCTACTACGAAATCGGTCAGGCAACTTGGACAAGTCACAGAGCCTCCTACTTTCTTAAGTATTTCTTCTGAAACTTCTATTTCCTTACCGCATTCTGGGCATTTCAACTTCATAACCTACAACTCTTCCTTTTTTGTCATTCTATTATCAATTCATCGTTCTCATAATCAAAAGTGACCTTGCCGAATCGCTTCATGGCCGTCTGACCAAACAGTAAAGGCGCATTCTGATTTTCCGAAACTGCCGCCTGCACGTCATGAATTGTGTAATCGCCGACAGTAACATTATGCAGAATCACAATGGTATTTTTAGTCACAGTGCCGTTTGCATCGCCAAAATCACCCTCGCCCACCACGTCAGCGTCGCTGAGTTTTCCTTGTCGATACAGAAATTCTGCTTCAACCACCGAAATGGAAACAATGGCAGCACCAGTGTCGTAGATGAATTCCATCGGCACATCATCTATCTTTACAGGAATATAGTACACGCCATTTTCCTCCCGCATCTTGATGATTTGCTTCCCTACATGGCGACTGTCGCCACCATCATTTCCGCTTACCCGCTCACTTCTTTTGCCATTAACCGTGTGATGACGCACACGGCATGATGAAAAAGTCAGCCCAATCATCAAGACAACGACTAATGCCACAAACCAACTGATGCTAAGCTTCATAATGAATGGCAGCTTTTGTAACCATTACCCAATGGCCTGATTCATAGCGTGCGGTGCCCGGAGTATCGGTAACTATGCAATGCTTTCCCTGTGAAAGCTGTATATTATCGCCGCTGCATACTCGTGTCAGATAATCAGTTGGCATCATAAGTGCCATCTCGTGTACGCTTTGTGAGTCAACCACTCTGAAAGTGCCGTTTTTTCCGTCAGAAGTGCTGAGTTCAAAAATCGAATTTCCTAAATCATATTTATCCGTAGCTTTTATGAATTGGCCATTTCTGTCAGCTTTCGAGAGAAACAGTTTGCGTGGCGGTTGAGCTTGGCTATAAGGTGATTGCGGCGGTTGCTGCTGTGGCCTTTGCGGCGTTTGAACCGGATATTGGACATTATTATATTGCGTATCGTTCCTTATTGGCTCATCATCGCTTTCTGCATGCTGTTGATTATTCAAATAGTTGTTTAATTGTCCCAGTGAGCGTTTGAGTTCATCTTCACGCTTTTTGATTTCATTCATCAATGCGTCAATGTCACCCTTAAATTTATCTTTCAAATTATCCACCTGATTTTTTGCCCGCATCGCGGTTATCACGGCAAACACTGCAAGTGCCAGCATAAGGACATTGATGACAATGTTGATTAAATTATTCATGTCTAATCCGTGCGGATGTTCTTGTTCCTCAGTTTGAACATTCTGCGGCAACACTTGCGATGGCTGGTTTGCTGGTTTCTGAACAGCCGTATTCGACTTGATTATAGCATCTTTGGCCGCAGTCCAGCAATCCTTTTCATTTATGGTATTGTCTTGAACTTTTGCAAGTTTAAACACGTCCATTGCAACGGGTTCCAACGCCTTTAAAGTCTTGGGGGCATTTGCCAACTGCCCTAACTTATCAGTGATTTCTCCCCACAATGGATTGTCGCCATATTTACCGCTTGCCGTTTGCATCGTAAGGTTCGGGTCGCTATCGGTCTGGTTCACTGCCGTGATGGCTACTATTGCCAAAGCATGGTCCCATTGGGCATCAGTCATCACCGTCGTATCTGAATATGCTTCCTTCGCAGGGGCCTGACTTGCAGTCTGTCCCGCCGCCATTGCCGCCATGAAAGTCAAGGCGCAAAAGGCAATCATCATAATCTTCTTCATAATAGCAGAAATCTTATTAATGAATTATTTTTAAAGCTTGCTTATCACCTCGTGACAAAGTTGCTTAAGCAGATTGTTACGAATAATTCCGATTATCGGATAGAAGAACGGCACATCCTCAATCACTTCCTCTGGCCCATCATAGTTACCATTCAGATAGCTGTTGATGCCAGCCGTAAGATAATTGAAAATGTTGTCGGAAAGAGCATCATGGAAAACGTGCAGCACCTTGTTGTCGATGCCAAACTCATCTTTCACTTCATTCGTGCAAAGCGACATGAAGAATTCATTGAAGTCATTCACTTGCTTCTCTATTTCATGACGGGTGTCAAGCTCATTGACTTTTCCGAATGTCAACGTCTCATCCTTCGTCATTGAATAGCAGTATTTCAGCTTGTTCACATTTGCGGGCTTGAACCAATCGTTGTCAACATTCCCTGCAAGCCTTTCATTTTCAAGTTGGATTCCGCCTTTGCAGGTTATTTGTTTCGGCTTGTCCTTCTCAATCTTTATCTCGAACTTTTCAGTGTAACTTTGGCCGAACACTCTTTCAATTATAGTCTTTGTCAAGCTTTCAATCTGTTCGATATTTCCTATTATATTCAATATCTTCGAACCTGTTCCGCTGAAATAAACCTGTTTCGGCATTATCAATCCGCGATGCTTCATCATGCAGCAGATATAATAGATGATTGCCGAATAGAAGTACAGGAATATCAGCTTCCTGTGTTCATCATTGCGGAGCAGTGCATTGTATGAATAAAGCTGACGGTCTATCTCCCGAAGTTTACGCAGTTCCTCTACGTTCTCTATTGAGAACAGGAACGCATTGATGTCCTCCGACCTTTTCTGGTTCATCACCTCATTCAGTATGCTGTTAAGATATGCAAGGTCATCATTCTTATTGATGAGTTTCTTGAAATATTCCGTGTAATGGTCGAGCAGCGGATTATTGTCAGCATCATTCTGGGTGAAACCGTCACCGAATATGGCATTTCCGGCAAAGCGGAATGATGAAATTATGTTCGGCTCGCTTTTCAGTTTATCGGCTGTCGGAGTGTACACCACCACATCGCTTGTGCCGCCGCCAATATCAATCGACACGTAGCAACTGCCTGCCACAGCGGAATTCTTGTAATAATAAGCTGGAGCAATTGATTCGGGGTAGAAATACAGGTTCTTGGCATCACCGCCGATGTAGGTTGAGAACAGGCGTTCCCACAATTCATTGAATTGCGCCCGTTTGTTTCCGCTCATGCTGACTGGATAAAAATACACGATATGCGTATTTGCAAGACTTGCGTTTTCAAGAAGCACCTTTGCCTTTATCAGCAGTACTATCTCCCGCAGAAATTCTTGCGACAGCATTTGATTGCCGGTCCATTTCAGACTCGTTATCACATTATAGCCAGCAAAATATTTCCTCTCATAAAGGAATGGGATGTTTAAGTCCTTGAACAGTTTTGTATCGCCATTGTTATCGTCATTAATTGCAAGTGCCGTGCGCAGCGGGAAGCCATAGATGTTGTCGATGTCACGCGGCAAAAATTCCACACGCATCAGCGTTTCGGCCTGGTCAAGTGCTCCCTTTTTCAGCAAAGTGGCAACGAGTTCCTGCTCCGTATTGTCATTGAATGTTATTGTTTCAGGCAACTGCCCCTTTTCGGCATATTCCACATGCGAATTGGTTGTTCCGAAATCCACTGCAAAAATCAATTCTTTGCTCGATGCGGTATAAGGCTTCCACAATGGCAGAACCACTCCGCTTTGAGTGCCGAAATCGCTTGCCATCATCACTTCAAAATAATCGAACGTAGCATCAATGTCATAATAACGTGTTGTGAATAATGATTCCGACCTTATTCCTCCATTGGCGTCATTCCCTACGGGTTTGTTGCCATTGGCATAAAATTGCAGCGATGTCGTCGCTGTCTGTACCATCGAGAACAATTGCACCGAATAGCTGTCGGACACGCCTGTCTTGACAAACGGGAAAACAGCGGTGGAAATGCGCACTTGCGGAATCATCCGCCCGATATTGATTTTCTCGTTGAATCTCCAGTCTGCCTCGGGTGCCAATCGGTATATGCGGAAAAGTTCCATGTATTTCTTTTTCATCGGTATGCGCAGCAGCACCTTCACCTCATCTTTTCCCTCGGTTATCTCAATCATTTTCCTGCCGAACACTTCATGCAGCAGATCCTCTGAATTGAAATACTTGAAGAACAATGGGGTCAACGGCAACAAATATCCGTTCTCCGGCTCAACGCTGCGGCTCTTCAGATTTCCGTCGAAATAGTGCGAATTATCAATCGGGCCGCTGAGCTGGATGATTGTATCCGACAAAAAATCGTTCGTGGTTACAAATGGATAATATATTGAGGAATCCGGCAGTTTCCTTGACTCTACTGGCACTCCACCGGTCAGTACCTCAGTTGTGCTGTTCCACATCTTGTCAATATACTTCATATTGTCAACCGAACCGTCAAAGTTGCTGCGAAGCACAAGTGGCAGCACATCTCCGTCAGCCTGCTGGCGGGACGGTTTAAGCTGAAAATCGCTCTCCTCCACATTCGCGCGTATCACTGAACTGCGTTTCTTGTAGAATTGTGCTCCAAGCACCGATATGGTGACATCGCCATTAAATGGCGTGTAGTATTCGTCAAGTTTCTGACGGAGAACATCGGCAGCGCTCATGTCGAGTGCTGTAGGATTAGTGATGTCGTCGCTGATTCGTTTATACAAATCTGTGCGCTTTTCCCTTATCACATCAAGATTGCGGAGCATATATGTGTAAATTCCGCCCAATCTTTGGCGCAGCATCGGAAATGCGTTGAAAAGCAGGAACATATAGAGCACAAAATCCTCATCACGTTCCCATAATTGGCGCACCGAAGAGAATAGGCTTACTCCCTGCTCCACCATGATGCTGTCTATCTGATGATTGATTGGAGCAGCCATAGTCAACGAGGCAGGGGATGTAGCTCCAATTACTGTGACGTCATTTATCAGTATATACCAATCAGTGAATCCGTCAAAATTATATGCGTTCTTGTCCGAATTGAGGAATAATTCAAGCGTTTCACCATACAACCTGTGTGCCGGCGACGCTTTTAGTGCCTGCAAATCCGATTCGCAGTTCCAGCGCACCACCCGCAGATAGTCCTTATGGTTCTCAAAACAGAAAAACAATTGTGCTATGTCAAGCGCATTCGACACCAGACGCATATCCATAACTGCACCCCGCAATTTATCGCTTGCGCCGAGATGTGCAAAAGCGTTTTTCACCAAATCGAGCTGCGCGAACGGACTTGGTATGGCTGTGCGCGGACTTTCCGACAGCCCGCCGTTCGGATCTTTTATCTTTTTGATGTCATCATCAGTATAGGGCGTGACCGGAATCCAGTCCTCAGCGCCCGTTTTGTTTGTGCTATTGTTGTACGACAGTATATTGCTCATAATGATAATCCTTTAATTGATGTTTTCATATTTGTCAGGCAGAAGATTGTCGGCGGCACGGTTGAACAGGTCAAACAGTTTGAACTCCTCGTGGCCTGCCGAATAGCTCTTGTTGTCACGGCTGAGCCGGTTCATCTCGCTCAAGAATGAGTCGCAACTTATGCTCTTGTGCCCTACCCATGTCTTTTTCGTTCCCACTCCGCTAATCACATTGTTCATGTCAGCGCTGAGATAATCGAAAAGGTTCACGCTGCGGTTGTTGTTGCGCATTTCTCCAAGCCAATCCACGTATGCTGTGAAGAATTGCGTGTCGAGTGTCCTGTAGAAATCTGTCGCGGTGAATTCATTCCTTATCTCTGGCGCATCCTGAGTGTATCCTTTTCCGATATTCTTCTCAAAACCGTTTTTGAGATACATATAAAGCAAATGGAATTTCACCATATCATTATATAAAAGATGCCTTGTCGAAGCCCCAAACGCCTTGAACGTCACTTCATTCGTGTCAGTTTCCAAGCCGTATTCGTAGGCTGCCGTCTTCAATGGATATCCATTTTGGTCACGCAGCTTATAGTCGGGTGTTCCGGCAAATTTCAGCGGTGCGAGTGCGCCTATCATTTCTATAAGATGTGCATTGTTCTTTTGCCCGTTCTCTCCAGGGTCGTACTGATATGGCAAGGAGCTTATGGAATCGCCAAGATAATAAAGCTCGTTGATTTGAGCATCAGTATCGTTGGTCAGCGTCTCATTGTAATATTGCAGTGCCGACTGCGTCTTTACTATGAAATCCGCCTTGTCGATTCTTCCGTCGTCAGTGTGCTGAATGTTGAAATACGGCAACACAGTCAATGCTCCGATTGGTGCCCTGCGCAGAAATTCTTTATTCGCCACGTTCAGGTTTTGGGCATTGCGGATATTCTTCACCAGTATCGGGAAGCCTGATGCTCCTGTTCCGCCGAATATTGAGCTTATGAAGAATATTCGGTCGTCATTCGTCAGTATGTTGGCGAATGCCTTGAATTCATCGCTGTCCTTTATTTGGTTCAAGGCTATACTTCCGATATTAGGTGAACCGACAAATCCTATGTTCATCTTGTTCTCAAGCTGATAGTCGGCAAAAAGCAGTGATGTGAGCGCATGGTTGCTCTCACTCATCGTATCGTAGTTGATGAAATCGCGGAATTTGCATTTCTCTACTGTCGACAGATTGAATATAAAGGTATCAGTCAGGTTTACCGACGTGTCCTTCATTATGCTGCGCAAAGTGGAAATCTTGGTCGCAAAGAATCCTTCTGCCTCATCCGAATCGCCGTAGAGGCGTCTTCTTATGGTGCTGTAATTCGACAGCAGCACATCGGTGCGTTTCAAGTCCTCATTCGATTTATGAGGGTCCACTATGATAGGTATTATTTCAAATGCCTTTATTTTTTGTCCACTTTCATCAAGAGGCTTCACTCCGGCTGCCGAAAGCATTATCAGTGATTTCAGCACCCGCGAACCTGTACCGCCTATGGCAAATATAAATAGTCTCATTTTTATGTATTCTGTCGTTTTTTATTATTGTGGTATTGGTGTATGCCGGCAATTGCTGCTCCACCAGCGTATTGAAAATGATGCTATTATGAATAGCACTGCTGCTACGCACATATTGAGTAATTCAAAATAGAATGTCTCTTTGTCGTACATATAATTTTGTTGGGCCATGTCGTAGTCAGTGTATGCCCAACTTACTGTCGGTGCCAGCAGAATGGTTATCACAAGTATGATAAGCCAATGCCACCAGCGGTCGAATTTCACCGAATTGATTACATAGTAGTAAATTACTGCCGCCACCCATGCTATTGCGGCTGTTATGATTGCCACTACAATGTACATGCTCCCATTATACATCGCATCTGAGAATCCTTGTGAAAAATAAAAATTTTCGTACACTTGTGTCGGAAAGATGAGAAACAGAATTGTAAACACAATTCCAAATGCCAAAAGAATCAAATTTCGCATATAATTATTTTTTAAGTGTTATTTCAATTGTCGTGTAATTTGGCATGACAGATGTGGCTGAACATGCGCTGTAGATGCCCTGCAGGAAGTATTTCAATCCGAAAGTCGTTCCACCGAACTCTGCTGAGCCTATATTTGTGTCATTATCGCTCGATGAATTCAATATCCAGTCAGGGAAATGATTTTTCAGCGCTATTTTGATATTCTGCTCAGGCTGCTCGAGCGGACATTGTATTGTTATTAAATGCGTTTTCCCTTCAAGGTACATTTTTGAGTTCCCCGTTACCTCTCCCTGCTCGATTGGTCGGATATTGGTTATCTTGCACCCCTTCACTGAACTGACAATCTCATAATTTTTTGCATTGTTCAGGTAAGCGGCTTCTGCATGGGTTGTACTCAAATCAGCGGCAACCGTAAACTGAATCACGTTTGCGTCGCGGTCACTCTCGCAGTTTTCAAGAGTATGCACGCAGTAGCTTTCGCCTTTTTCCGAGCGGAATCTTCCTATGTTGTCTTTATACTCTGGCACCACCGTATAATTCACGCCGCGCTCTTTTCCGTTGAACACGTAGAAATTCTCAAATCCCGTAAGTGCCTGGAAATTCAGGAAATTTGAATATGAGGCATTAGCGTATAATGCATCTATGTTTTCAGCATCTCCGATAATGAATACATAGAACGGACGTGCCCCTGTGTATTTTTGTGGCTTTTGGTTGTACGGATAGTATAATCCGCTGAAACTGCCCTTTAACTTTACGACTATCACGGCTTTTCCGGGATAGTTCTTGAAAACGTTTGTCGCAAGACTGCTTTCCTCATTGAATATCCTTTGCGGATTTTCATTTTCGGTATTGGCAGGCGAATAAATCATATCTGTCACAAGTATGCTTATTGCATTGCTGCCCTGCCGCTTGAGTATGTCGCTGAATATTTGCGAGAAGTCAGTAAATTTAGGGTCGCCGATTCCTGCCGTGGCAGCAAATATGTCTTTCTCTCTCATAAAATCCTGTAATGACTTATTATAAGGATAGACGCTGCTGTTCACGATGTACACCATGTTCTTCTCGCTTTTATTCGGGAAACTGTTGATAAGATCGTTGATGGCCTTTTTCAGCTCGCCTGATGTTTGCGCTGCATCGTATGGCGTCATGCTTCCGCTACGTTCAAGATATAGGTTGAGCGTCAGTGCTGCCGACCCGTAATTTTTTATATTCCACGTGCGTGGCGGGCGCATGGATTGTCCTATTTCGTTGATGTGTTCTGCCAAAGCATCGGCATTGATTTGCTTGTCTGCATTCAGGTATTCAGAGTATGCCCTCTGGTCCTTCATGATTATGTCGCAAATCTTGTTATATTCCGCTTTAGTTGTATCTCCCTTCACTAAGGCTATTTTTATTTCTTTGTCAAGAGCGGAATTTCTCCGGCAACTGCTAAAGGTTATTATGCACACCAATATCACAATCGCTATAATGGATGCGACAGCTGTAATTATTGTCTTTTTTTCCATGTATGAGTTCTAAAAATTATAACATATATTTTTTGCAAATATAATTAGAATAATCTTCGTATCGATAGGCTTTCTGAAAATATTTAAGCATATTTCATCATTCACCGGATTACTCTGCCCAAAATCCTCTCAATCGGGCTGGTAGAACGATTGCAGATAAAGCCTTGCGAAGAAATCCCAATGGTCGTTGAGAATGCTCGATTTTCCTGTGTCATCGCTCTCAAATGGCATGCGCACATCAGGTGCATATCCATTCTCGAACACGTATTTCACAAGATCAATCGGGCACACCCCTTGGCGCGTCAGCATTGAATGTCCTGCTGTCTTTGCCTTTTCGGCATCGTATGCTGGATTGTCGGGATGCTTGATGAATTGCGCCACATCATGCGCTATCAGCAGTCCTTTCTTGGGATCGGCATAAAGCACAAAATTGCTGAATTTCTTCATTTGTGGCAGATGTCCTTCCTTGTTTGTTCCCCATCCAAGTGCGTTGCTCACAAAATCCTCAAGTGCCTCGTAGCTGTCGCAGAACGCTATCGGAATTCCGCCAGTGGCATGTGTAAGGGCAGCATAAAATTTATGAGGCTCGCCCTTGAATTCCTCCTCCGCGAATTGCGGCATTTTATTGTTCACTATCATTTCAATCCATTCACCGAGGCTCAATGAAAGCGGCCCTGTAGGATTCTCGCTCATGATTCTTTCATTCAGTTCCAGCAGCAATGGCTCGGCATCACTGCGCTCGGGATGTTCATGAATAATCTTATGTGCTTCCACTGCGGCCCGCTGAAGTGTTGGCATGGCTGCAGGACGCAGAAAATAGCAATTCCAAAAAAGCCAATATGAAAGGTCGTAGATTTGCTTGGTTTGCTCTGAATCGTCAAGCTCCACATCCATAATCATATTATATTCCACTGGTGTGGGTGCGTCATCATACACCGCATCAAGCACATTGAAGAATTTATGCGAAAGTCCCAGCAAATCCTCATCGTAGGGCGATATTGTCCCGTTCTCCGCACAATAGCATTCGAGCACGTACCACATTATGAACCTCACGTCTATCTCGTTCAATTCGCTGTCGATGTAATCTTCTGGGCGGTCGTAAATAGGTACAGGACGGCCATAAAGTTGCTGGCACATCGTTGAAAACGACCGCCACACACCTGCATCGGCTATTATATCCTGATAATATCCTGTCACTGCAAGCACTACCCGCTTCCGCGTATCATCACCCACGTTGAGAAGTATCCGCGCATTGTCCCAAATTTTGCACAATCTGTTGGCAAGCAGCAAATAATACTTATCCGATTCTGTCACATTGGGATTGTTGGGCTGTGATGCCATGAACTCCTTTAGCGATATTTCCATAATCAAATCATAGTTTTTCACAAAGATACTGCAAGATGAGCGCAAAATGAAATAAATTGCGCTTTTAATTTATGTCCCGAGATTCTTTTGCCTCCGCAATTGTCGCCATTAAAGAAAAAAGCCATTGTCTCACGACAGCGGCTTCTTAAAATCTACAATCTATAAAAACATATATATTCCTAATTCAATAAAAATCTTGTTTATTTCATGTTTTAAAGCATGTTTTTTGATTTTGCTATCCCAAAAATAAACCTTTATTTTCATTTCACCAAATTTTTTCAACATTTTTTTTGATATAGCCCGAAATAATTTATTACTGACTTCAATTTTATTGATTTTCAGATATGTATTCACTAAATGAAAAAATATCATAAATCAGCACCGTTTATCCTTTCAAACCGAAAAAAATATGCTTATTTTGCAAGTTGATAACTAATCATCCATTATCATGAGGATTTCTTTAAAATTAGCGATATTTGTCACTGCTTCTTTTCTCTTTGCAAGTTGTGGCGAAAAACAAATGAGCAATAACGTGATTTCACAGAACGAATTCTATACCGTTACTGGCGACAGTGTGATTCAGGGAAAATTCGTCGCGACTGCTGTGTCGCCCACCGAAATTAAAAGCAATTATGTGTCGCCTGCCGATGCTGCTTTCTCTCCTGTTATTGAGTTCCGCTTATCGTTCAATTCGCGCGACAATGAACTGCTTGTCGGTCAATCGCATTTCGCGGTGGTCGGTACTGATTCAATAATTAAAGTTGGTGTTCCTCAAAAAAGGCCTTCCACCAATGCCAAGCCTCTTGCGCACAACACTCCATGGACTCTTCGCGTTGATTTGTCGCCTGTTCTGAAAAGTTTTGCCGATAAAGGCTATTATGTCACTGCCACAGGCGATTCCATTTTCAAGGAAGAATTTAAGGGCGTTTGGATTGCTGGAAGTGCTGCCCCTATGACGTGGGATTTCGACAATCTCTATCACACCGACCCGATGAAGTTGCACCCCACTGCAAAGGCTGGAATCTACGAGATAACTATGCTTCTTAATCCTCCGGCTGAAAAGGCCGACGGCAACCTGTCGTGGAAAATAAATGCGCCAAGCAAGGATTATCCGCAATATTCTTCCGACCAGACTCTAATCGATGCTCTCTACAACATGTCAATCGACAATATCATCAAGGATTATCGCCCTGATGGCACTTTCCGTGCCGGCTCAAGCTGGGATGGAGTTTGGACGCGCGACGTGTCGTATTCTGAATATCTTTCTCTTGCCTTCCTTAATCCTACCCGCTCAATGAATAGCCTTAAAGCGAAGGTGAAAAATGGGCGAATCATTCAGGACACCGGTACTGGCGGTTCTTGGCCAATTTCAAGCGACCGCGAGGTTTGGGCCACTGCTGCATGGGAAATATATAAAGTCACTGGCGATAAGAATTGGCTGCATTATGCTTTCAATGTCATCAAGGCAAGTATCGACGACGACCGTAATGTTGTGTGGGACAGGTATCTCGGACTTATGCACGGCGAGCAGTCGTTCCTCGACTGGCGCGAACAGTCGTATGCCAAATGGATGCAACCAAAGGACATTTTTGAATCGATGTGCCTCGGCACAAATGTGGTTTTTGCTAATGCCTATTACATTCTTGGTGAAATGGGCGATGAACTTGGGATAAAGAACAATTATTCCGAACTTGGCGATCATATTAAGGATGCTTTAAATCAAAATCTCTGGCGTGAGGATAAAGGCTATTACAGTGAATTTCTCTATGGTGGCGCTTATCCTGTTCAATCTCCCGGCATCGATAATCTCGGTCAGGCTCTTAGCGTGATTTGGAACATTGCCGATGATGACAGGGCTGAGAAACTGATTGAGAACACTCCTTTCACCCCTTACGGCATTCCTGCCATTTTTCCTCGTCAACAGAACATAAAGCCATATCACAACGATGCCGTATGGCCTTTCGTTCAGGCTTTCTGGAATCTTGCCGCAGCTAAAGCGGGCAATGAGAATGCTGTCCGTCGCGGTCTTGGTGCCATGTACCGTGCAGCCGCCTTTTTCGGGACCAACAAGGAACTTCTTGTGGCTTCCACTGGCGATTATCGTGGCTCAGCCGTCAACAACGACCGCCAACTATGGAGCGCTGCCGGTAATGTGGCTATGATTTTCCGCCTTTATGCCGGAATGGACTTTAAGACCAACGGCATTGAGTTCAATCCTTTTGTCCCCACTTGCCTTGCCGGCAAAAAGACTATTACAGGATTCAAATATCGCAATTCAGTGCTGAATATCACAATTCAAGGTTCTGGTAACGACATTGATGTGATGACTATCGACGGCAAGGAATGTGAGGATAATTTCTTCCCTGCAAACAATTCAGGCAATCACAATATTGTGATTAAGCTGAAGAACGGCAAGAGCATGTCGCAGGCTATGAATCTGATGCCTGTCAGCGACATGCCTCTCACTCCTTCCATCGCTTGGAACGGTAAGAACGGCAATATCGCCAATTATGTTGACGGTGCAAAATATTCCATGTTCATCAATGGCGAAATGAAGCAGGATATCGACAGTCCTCATTTTGTCCTCGACGATTTCAGCAATTACACGCGCATTTTCCTCGTTCCGCAGAATAAGCAATGGAGCGGCTTCATGGCACGTCCTCATGAAATCATTCCTGCCGATGCCATGAAGATTTATCAGTGCGAAAAGGTTGCCGTTGCCGGCACTAATTTCATCAAAGGTCCGAAATCAAAGAATTTTGTTGAAATATCCACTTCAAAGAACACCGACATCAACATTCCTGTCATTGTTGACCAGCCCGGCTCTTATTTCGTCGATGTGCGTTATGCCAACGGTTGTGGCCCGATCAACACCGACAATTGCTGCGCCATCCGTTCACTTTTTGCCAACGGTCACTTGCAGGGAGCGATTGTGATGCCTCAACGCGGAAGTGGTGAGTGGCTCAACACTGGCTTCAGCAATATGCTTATTGTTGAACTTGTGCGTGGCAAGAATAATCTTGAAATCAAGTATGTGACTCCACAGAACATCAACATGAACGGCACCACCAACACTGCCTTGATTGATTATGTCCGCCTTATCAAGAAAAAATAATATTAACTCGATTCGCTTAATTTTATGAGAAAAACATTTGCATTATTTTTGGCTTTTTTGTTCGCTGCCTCCATCAGTGCAGCCTATGGCGCAAAGTCAACCAACGTGAAGGTGCAGCCTCCATTTTGGTGGACTGGCATGGCTGATTCGCATCTTCAGCTTATGCTCCATGCCGACGGCATACGCGATGCTGTGCCTACGATAGTTTACGATGGCGTTACCATCGACAGCGTTGCACGTCTCGACAGTCCAAACTATCTGTTCCTTTATCTCAATATTGCCCAAGGCACCAAGGCCGGCAAATTCAAAGTTGACCTGAAAGGTAAAGGCAAATCATTCAGTTTCGCCTACGAATTGCAGCAGCGTGATGGCACGCAGCATTCCACATTCGATGCTTCCGATGTGCTTTATCTTATAATGCCCGACAGGTTTGCCAATGGCGATGCCAGCAATGATGTGGTGAAATCCATGCGTTTTCAGGCAACTGTTGACCGTAAAAATCCCAATGCGCGTCATGGTGGCGACTTGATTGGTATCTCGCAGCATCTCGGCTATATCGACAGCCTCGGTGTCACCACTATCTGGCTTAATCCAGTCCTCGAGAATGACATGCCCGATGGCTCTTATCATGGCTATGCCACTACTGATTATTACCGCGTTGACCCGCGTCTTGGAACTAACATTCAGTATCGCGACCTTATCAGCAAGGCCCATAATCGCGGATTGAAGGTGGTGATGGACATGATTTTCAACCATTGCGGCAGCGAGCACGAATGGCTTCGCGACCTTCCTTCGCACGATTGGCTCAATTTCCCCGAAGGCAATGTGACTACTAATTTCCGTCTTTCCACGGTCAGTGACCCATACGCAAGCCATCACGACCTCGACCGCTCTATTAAAGGCTGGTTTGTAAAGGCAATGCCTGATTTGAATCAGAATAATCCTCACCTCATGCGCTATCTAATCCAAAACTCGATTTGGTGGATTGAATTTTCGCATATCGACGGTATTCGCATGGACACTTATCCTTATGCCGACATCAAGCCAATGGCTGAATGGCTCAAGGCAGTCGATAAGGAGTACCCGGGCTACAATGTTGTTGGCGAATGTTGGTTTTCCGATGCTGCAAGCACTGCGTTCTGGCAAAAGCACAGCCGCATTAATCGTATTTGCGACACTGGACTTACCACAGTGATGGATTTCCCCACAATGTTGCTCGCTTCAAAGGCTTTCACAAGCAATACAGGCTTCTCAGACGGTCTCAATGACGTTTACAACCGCCTTTCGCTTGATTATCTTTACGAGGATCCGCAGCATGTGCTCACTTTCCTCGATAATCACGATTCCGACCGCTTCCTTAAGTCGATGCCTACCGACCTCGGCTCATGGAAACAGGCCATCACTTTCCTGCTGACTTCACGAGGCATTCCTCAAGTATATTATGGCACGGAATTGCTTATGAATGGCAATCACTCCAAATCCGATGGTGATGTCCGCCGTGATGTTCCGGGTGGTTTTGCAGGCGATACCAATAATGAATTTTCAGCTGCCGGACGCTCTGCCATCCAGAATGAGGCAGTCGATTTCTTCAGTCGCCTCGCCAATTGGAGGAAGACTGAAGGCAACGATGTCATAGCAAAGGGCAAACTGGTGCACTTTATGCCCACAAATGGACTTTACGTCTATCAACGCAGCTACCAAGGCAGAACTGTAACTGTCATAATGAACGGCAACGACAAGCCTGTCACTGCCGACATGAGCATTTACAGCGAAATAATGCCTGTCGGTTTCCATTCCATTGATGTCCTTTCAGACAAACCTGTTTCAATTGATGCCTCCATGACTTTCCCTGCACGCGCGGTTTTTGTGCTTCCTTATTGGCAATAGGCAAGTCCGCGCGCATTACGCATAAAAAACGGCGTGTCATCACTTTTCAGTCATGCCGTTTTTTTTTCTCACTCTTTTGAGGTAACTTTGCACAAAATATAGCATTCTCTTTATGCCTGAATTTGAATTGAAGTCGATTTATAAGCGTGGAGCCGAGAATGGCCTGCCTTTCGGCATTGTCATGTCGGTGATGGCTATATGCCTGTTCTACGGTGCCCAATCGCCTCTTCTCATGTTGCTCTCATTCATTCTGCTGCTCTCGTTGCCCGGACTGGCTTATGTGTATCTTCGCCGGTGTTATGTGCAGGAAGCGGGCACATCAAGCTTTTCAAGCCTTTGGATGCTCGGTATCCTTCTGTTCCTCTACGGCTCGCTGATTTGCGGTGTCACCACCTACATTTGCCTCCAGTATCTCAAGCCCGGGTTCATCTATGAGCAGGCGAACTTCGCTCTGCACACTTACCAGTCGATGCCGGAATTGAAAAATTCTGAAATCACTAAGATGCTTTCAATGGCCATTCAGCAGAAGATGCTGCCTACCCCTATTCAGTTCGTTTTCAACATGATTTGGGTCACTACTTTTATCGGCTCTCTGATTTCAATCTTCATTTCAGGAATGGTGCGGATGTGGAAGGTTAAGTAATTTTTGATTATATATTAATTATCATATTTGTCAATGGATATTTCGATTGTTGTGCCATTATATAATGAGGCTGAATCGTTGCCCGAACTTGAAGCGTGGATTAAGCGCGTCATGGAGGAGAACGGTTTTTCCTATGAGATTCTCTTCGTTAACGACGGTAGTACCGACAATTCTTGGGAGATTATCAAGCAGCTTCAGCAGAAGAATCCATGCGTAAAGGGTATTTGTTTCCGCCGTAATTATGGCAAGTCTCCTGCTCTCAACACTGGTTTCCGCCGTGTCGAGGGCGATGTGGTCATCACTATGGATGCTGATTTGCAGGATTCTCCTGATGAAATACCCAGCCTTTACCACATGATAAAAAATGACGGCTACGACCTCGTGTCGGGCTGGAAAAAGAAGCGTTACGACCCTATTTTGAGCAAGAACCTTCCGAGCAAACTGTTCAACGCCACGGCGCGCCGTCTGAGCGGAATTCATCTTCACGATTTCAACTGTGGTCTTAAAGCTTATCGAAAATCAGTCGTTAAGCATATTGAGGTGTATGGCGACATGCACCGCTACATACCTTACATTGCTAAGAATGCTGGCTTCACCAATATTGGCGAGAAAGTTGTCAAGCATCAGCCTCGCAAATATGGTGTCAGCAAGTTCGGCATGAGCCGTTTCGTCAATGGTTATCTCGACCTCGGCACTCTTTGGTTTCAATCAAAGTTCGGTGTCAAGCCAATGCATTTCTTTGGTCTTCTTGGCAGCCTAATGTTTCTGCTTGGTCTGATTTCCATCATCATTGTCGGAGCCACCAAACTTTATTATCTCCACATAGGCGTCCATTATTCGCTCGTCACGCAGTCGCCTTATTTCTATCTGGCTCTCACCGCAATGATTATCGGTACGCAGCTGTTCTTGGCGGGATTTGTCGGAGAACTTATCGCGCGTAATGCTCCTGAGCGTAATCATTATGAAGTAGAGGAAGAAATCTAATTTTTTTGGCTTTATGAATCAAAACATAGATTATCCTGATTTCTTTGAGCTTGTCAACCGCCGCTATTCATGCCGCAATTTCAGCGATGCTCCCGTCAGCCGCGATGTGATTAATGCAGTTCTCGAAACTGCCCGCGTCGCCCCTTCGGCCTGCAATCGCCAACCTTATAAGTTTTTGGTTATCGATTCTCCTGAACTTTGCAAAGTGGTTTATGGGTGTTACAACCGCTCTTGGATATGCACTGCTTCTACTTTCATTATCGCCGTCGGCAACCACAATGAGGCTTGGCACCGCGACTATGATGACAAGGACGCTACTGATATTGATGTCGCTATAGCTGTCGAGCACATTTGCCTCGCAGCCACATCATTGAAGCTTGCCACTTGCTGGGTATGCAACTTCCAGAAATCAATTTTGATTAAGGGTCTTGACATTCCCGAAGGTTGGGAACCAATCGTTGTCATTCCAATCGGCTATCCTGCCGATTCAGAACCTGAGAAAACGCGCAAACAGATTGAAGATATTGTGAAATGGGGAAAATTCTGAATTATATTGCTTTTTTTGCTGCCGCAGCTATCCTTATTGTTGCTGTGCAGGCCTGCAACACTGGCGACTGTCTCGACAACAAAAGCAGTGTGCCTTTGGCTGGCTTTTATTCAAGTTCCGCAAAATCATCGCAATCGCTTGATTCGCTCACTGTTTTCGGCATCGGTGCGCCTGGCGACTCTCTCATTCTCGACAATGAGAGCAGTGTATCTAAGGTTTATCTGCCGCTCCGCTCTTCAGCCACGACTTCTAAATTCGTTCTGCAATACAACAAATCTTCGTTTAATGGCGTTAACGACACTCTCACTGTCAATTACACGCCTTATCCTTATTTTGTTTCCGCAGAATGTGGAGCAATGTATAATTTCGATCTGAAAGATTTTTCATGCACCACCCATCGTGTGGATTCTGTGGTTTTCACTGCCACCAAGTTCACCAATGTTGATGTTGAGTCTATCAAAATATTTATGAAGGAATGATGCGAAGTCTGTTTTTCTCCATATTGTCTGTTCTGATTCTTTCTTCTTCTGCGGCTTTTGCGCAGGAAAGGCACATTTCGCCTGTCACTCCAACCACTAACAAGATTCTGCCTCCTGAAAAGAAAAAGGGCGGTTTTTTCCACTCTTTCGTCACTGGCGACACCGTCCCCTCTGATTCCGCTTTGCGTGCCGACTCTTTGCAGCGTGCCAAACGCGTCATCTATCCTTTGATGAGCGGTATCACTATTGGAGTTAACGTTTTCGACCCTATTTTGCAGGCTTTCAAGCAATCTTATGGAGGTGTGGATTTCTCTGCTGAAATCAGCCTTTGGAACCGTTTGTTCCCTACTGTCGAAATTGGTATGGGCCGTGCCAACAGTTCCCCGGAGGACATGAACTTCACTTACAAGACTTCTCTCACTCCTTATGCCAAAATTGGTGCCAACTATAATTTCCTCTACTCAAAGATTCCCGATTACAAGGCAATGTTCGGATTCCGGCTTGGCTATTCCAAGTTCACCTACGACATCACCAATATCACGCCTACGGCAGGCTATTGGAATGAGACTGGCACTTTCGACATCACTAATCAGCATTCCCACGCTTTGTGGGGCGAATTGTTGTTTGCGGTCCGCGCAAAAATCATCGGAAATGTTTCCATGGGTTGGTCTGTGCGCTATCGAATGATGTTCAAGTGCAAGGACAATTACAATTCGTCTCCTTGGTACATTCCGGGATATGGCGCTCGTGGTTCGCGTGTCTATGGCACTTTCTCTATTTTCTACACGCTTCCGCTTTCAAAGAGCCATTGGCCCAAATTCCCTCCGCCCGACAACTCCGATGGCAGCAATCCTCCACTTCCGCCACCTGAAAAGACTGCAAAATAATCCGTCTTAATCTATGAAGAAAATAGTCATCATCGGTGCTTCTTCAGGAATTGGCCGCTGTGTTGCCCGTGAATTCATCAAGGCAGGTTGGCGGGTTGGCATTGCCTCGCGTAACGAGGAAAAATTGCGTGAACTTCAGTCCGAAGCTCCGCTTCAGGTGGAAATGCAAGAGATAGATGTCTGTGAGGAAGGTGCTGACAATCGTCTCTACGACCTAATCACCAAAATCGGTGGAATGGATGTGTTTTTCCTCGCCTCTGGTGTCGGCTTTCAGAACCCCGACGTTGACCTCGATGTTGAAATGTCCACAATTTCCGTTGATGTCACTGGCTTCACCGCCATGATTAATGCCGCTCTCAATTATTTCAAATTAAGAGGTTCAGGTCACATCGCTGCTATCTCATCAATCGCTGCTACTCGTGGCATTGGTGTCGCGGCCAGCTATAGTGCCTCAAAAAGTTATCAGGCCACATATCTCACTGCCCTCGCCCAATTGGTTCATTTGCAGCACTTGAATATTCATGTCACCGACATCCGTCCAGGATTTGTCGACACACCGCTTCTCGACGACGGCAACCACTACCCTATGCTGCTCCGTCCCGAACGTGTGGCGCACTCAATCTATCGTGCCATAATTCATCGTCGCCATGTCAAGATTATTGATTGGCGTTATTCCGTCTTGGTGCTTTTCTGGCGTCTTATTCCTTCTTTTCTTTGGCGCGTCTTTCCAGTAAGCACTGGCAATTCCAAAGATTAATTCATTCTTCACCCATCATATTTACAAGTAACTGATTTCCAGCATAGTCAGCCCAATTCATCTATTTTCATGCCCCAAAAACGTTATCTCCAAGTAACGTTTTCAGCTGATTTTGTTATCTGTAAATAACAATTTTCTCCTATTTTGTTATTTGTAAGTAACATTTTTAGTATATTTGCAGCATCAATTTAATTCATGAATTATGGAAATATCCGACCTTTACATTAAATCAGCTCGCTTGGTATCCGCTGTGAATATGACGTGTATCCGGTTCCTTTATGAAAAAATTCTTTGGGACTCCCGCATGATTTGCATAAAAGGTGCAAGAGGTGTCGGGAAAACGACGCTGATGTTGCAGCGAATGAAAATCCGGAATTTCAATTCCGGGCAGGCAGTTTATGTTTCTCTTGATGATTTATGGTTCTCCGAGCACAGGCTTATTGAGTTGGTTGAATATCACTACACCCATGGTGGTACGCATATTTTCATCGACGAGGTGCATCGTTATCCTTACGATAATTGGGCGCAGGAACTCAAGAACATTTACGATGGCTACCCCTTGCTGCATATAGTTTTCTCTGGATCTTCTATGCTCAACATCAATATGCGTCAAGCCGATTTGTCACGCCGTTGCCTGTTCTATAATATGCCGGGACTTTCATTCAGAGAGTACATTGAATTTCAGGACAAAGGAAAATTCAAACCTTATCCTTTGCAGGATATTTTGGATGGACATTCCGACATAGAAAAGGAAATCGTTTCAAAAATAAAAGTTCTTCCTTTATTCGAAGAATATTTGCGGCATGGCTATTACCCTATTTACAAGGATGTTCTTGAGGCTTACCCAATAGAACTTCAGCAAATTATCTCCACTATCCTCGATGTGGATTTACCGAGTGTAAACTATGTCGAGCATCTCACCATTGCGAAGATGAAACGTTTTCTCTCCATAATTTCCACGTCGGTTCCATTTCAGCTGAATGTCACTAAAATGGGCACCCTGCTCGAAACTTCGCGCCAGATGGTCATCAAGATGCTTTCCATGCTCAACGATGCTGCTTTGCTCACGGTACTGTATTCAGGCAAGAAAAAATTCAGTCAGTTGGCAAAACCAGAAAAAATCTATTTCGACAACACCAATTTGATGTACGCTCTATCATCAAATGTCGAAATTGGCAATGTTCGTGAAACTTTCTTTGCCAATCAGTTGAAGCAGCAGCATGAGCTATCTTTCACTGGCACTGGAGATTTTCTTGTTGATGAAAGCTTCACATTTGAGGTTGGAGGCGATTACAAAACTTTTAATCAGATTAAAGATTTGCCCAACAGCTATCTTGCAATAGGAAATATCGAATATGGGCATCACAATCGCATTCCTCTTTGGCTATTCGGTTTCTTGTATTGATGCTGGCATTTGCTTCTGAATACTTTATAATTTAGACATGTTGAAGCAGGATAATTTCTGATTCACATGCCTTATTTTTATTCTTCCAGCGACCAGCCTTTTGTCAGCAATTCCACAATTGCCGGGTAATTATGCACGTCGCTGTAGTTCCTTGTCTTGAATATCTTGCTTATCGCCCACTTCACGCCATAATATATTCCTATGGCGAGCAATAAGCTGAAAATAAGCGATATGAATATGTTCCATGCGGTGATTGCCTCGGCTGCCAGCATACTTCCGGCAAGTGTCAGCACGCAAATCACTATCGCCAAACCCAATGCCACCGAATGGCGCACATCATGTGTCCTCGCGCATTGCTCGCAACGTGGTATAAATACTGTCGTTTTCTGTATTGTCGTTATTTCTCTGTCTGCACTTTCCTGTTTGCCTATCACCTTCACAAGATTCACGTCATAACAGAATGCCTTTTGAGGTTTGCCTGTTCCGCAAAACCAGCATTTTGGCTCTGTGGATTTCGGTTCAACTGTGAATTGCGGATTGCTCACTGGCCGTGCGGCTTCAATTTTCACCTTTGCGGTTATATCGTTCCACACTGAAAGCACGTCGATCCCTCTGGCGAAGCAAAACGATTCCACCGACTGTTCACCGTCGCCTATGCCCCCGTAATTGGCAAAAATCGTTGCCGTTTCAGGAAATGAGCTGACAATGTCCTTTATCTTGGTCTTTGGCTCGATTTCATTCGCCTTTAGTGGCTTCACTGCATTCAGGTCCTCTAAAGAATCTCCTTTTTTATCTCTTTCTCTCATTATTGTGGTTTTACACTGCAAATTTACTCCATTTCTGCTTACTCCGCAATATCTGCGGCAAAACTTCTTTTTCTCCTCTGTTACCGCCTGCTTGCGAAATCAGCCTTTTCTTCATCAGCATAAAAATAATTCTTTAATATTGGCTATGACGCTGAAACTCGCTAACTTTGCGCTATGATTTACCCCAGTAATTTCGAAGACAAAGTCGGATTTTCGGCTGTCAGGCACCTCATCCAGTCACATTGCATGAGTCCGCTTGGCGTGGCTCAATGTGAGGCGATGACATTTTCTCCTAACTTTGATGTGGTGACCAAGCTGCTCGCTCAGACCAATGAATTTCTGTCCATCATCCAAAGCAGCGTGGAATTTCCGCTTAACTATTTCTTCGACCTTACTCCTTCGCTCACTGCAATCCGTGCGGCAGGTTCTTTCATGACCGAGGACGACCTTTTCAATCTCCGCCGCTCTCTCGACACTATCGGGAATATTGTCAAATTCTTTGCTCTCCCCGATGGCGAGTCAAAACCGCAATTTCCGGCTCTCACGGCTATGGTGGCGCCAATGCAGGCTTTCCCTGCCATTATTGCCCAGATTGACCGTGTCCTCGACAAATTTGGACACATCAAGGACAATGCCTCACCTGAACTTCACGACATTCGCCGCTCAATTGCTTCCACCACCGCCAGCATCAACGGCATTCTCCGCCGAATCATGAGTGCTGGACGCCAGTCCGGGATTCTTGACAAGGATGTTGCTCCTTCCATGCGCGACGGTCGTCTTGTCATTCCTGTTTCTCCCGCTAACAAGCGCAAATTTCATGGAATTGTACATGATGAATCTGCCACAGGCAAGACTATTTTCATCGAGCCTGCCGAAATTGTAGAGGCCAACAATAATATCCGTGAACTTCAATCCGACGAACGCAGGGAAATCATCAGGATTCTCGTCACTGTTGCCGACGCTGTCCGTCCCGACATTGATAATCTTCTCGATTCCTACCGCATCCTCGGACTTATTGATTTCGTCCGCGCCAAGGCGTTGTTTGCCACCGACATTGATGCTAAAATGCCGCATATTGAGCGCGAACCGCAAATTGATTGGTATCACGCTGTTCATCCTGGCCTTCTGCTCTCGTTGCGCGAGCAGGGCAAACAGGTTGTGCCGCTTAACATATCTCTCTCCTCTGCCGATAGGATTCTTCTTATTTCTGGCCCTAATGCCGGAGGCAAATCCGTGTGTCTGAAAACTGTCGGAATAATCCAGTACATGACGCAATGCGGCATAATTCCGCCCGTTTATGAAAATTCTCACATAGGCGTTTTCTCCGACCTTTTCATCGACATCGGCGACGAGCAGTCTATCGAGGACGATCTCAGCACCTACAGTTCTCACCTCACCAACATGAAAATGTTCCTTAATCACGGCAGTGCCAAGTCGCTTGTCCTTATCGACGAGTTCGGTGGCGGCACCGAGCCTCAGATTGGTGGCGCAATAGCTCAGTCGGTGCTTGGCCGGCTTAATTCCAGGCAGGTCTTCGGTGTGATTACCACGCATTATCAGAATCTGAAGCATTTTGCCGATGCCACTGATGGAATAGTTAACGGCGCTATGCTTTACGACCGTCAGCGTATGCGGCCATTGTTCCAGTTGTCTATCGGCTATCCGGGCAGCTCTTTTGCTGTGGAGATAGCACGTAAAATCGGTCTGCCGCAGGATGTTATTTCCGAAGCTGAATCCATTGTGGGCAGCGATTACATCAACATGGACAAATATCTCCTCGACATTGCCCGCGACCGCCGTTATTGGGAAAACAAGCGCAGCGACATTCATGCTAAGGAAAAGAAACTCGATGCGATAGCCGAACAGTACAATGAATCGCTCGAAAAGCTGAAAGCCGAGCGCAAAGAAATCATCAAGGCGGCAAAGACGGAAGCTGCCGAAATTATAGCGAGCAGCAATTCAAGCATAGAGCGCACCATCAGCGAGATAAAAAAGGCTCAGGCTGAAAAGGAAAAGACTAAGGATGTACGTCAGGAACTTGAAGAGTTCAAGCAGCGCCTTGCATCAGCCGATGAGGAAGGCATCAAATTGCGTCCTTTGGCCACACCAAGAAAGCGCAAACAGCCGCAGAAGCCACAGCCGCAACTTTCATCAGCACCGATTGCCGCAGGCGATTTCGTCACCCTCGACGATGGCGATTCGGTAGGTCAGATTACCGAACTTAGCGGAAAGACGGCTACTGTCACTTTCGGCAATTTCAAGTCACGCGTCAGCGTTTCAAGGCTTAAACGCACATTGCGTCATCCTAAGGCTGTGCAGAAGGCCGCATCTTTCGTCAGTTCGTCAACTTCCGATGAATTGCGTTCACGCCAACTTCAGTTCAAGGAAGATATTGATGTCCGTGGTATGCGGGCGGACGAGGCTGTTCAGGCAGTCACCTATTTCATCGACGATGCTCTGCAATTCAATTCGCAGCGTGTCCGCATCCTTCATGGCACTGGCACTGGTGCGCTTCGTGAATGTATCCGCCAATATCTTTCCACTATTAGAGGCGTAAAGTCATTCCACGATGAGCATGTGCAGCTTGGAGGCGCAGGTATCACCGTAGTGGAATTCTGATGGCAGCTATAGAATGTGCCGTATTTAATTACCATTACCTTATTTGAGTTTCTCTCATAGGTTTATTACGGATTTTTTTTAGTAACTTTGCATATTAATTAATTTGTTGCGATATGGGGAGCTTTTTTAATTTGTTCTCAAAGGAAAAGAAGGAAACGCTCGACAAAGGATTGTCAAAAACTAAGGGCGGACTGTTTTCCAAACTTACTCGTGCCATTGCCGGAAAGTCTAAAATTGATGATGATGTTCTCGACAATCTTGAAGAGGTTTTCATCTCTTCCGATGTTGGCGTCGACACCACTCTGAAAATTCTCGACCGCATTCAGGAACGTGTGGCTCGCGACAAATACGTTAGCGCTTCCGAACTCAACGACCTCCTTTGCGAAGAAATCACAGAACTCCTTGCTGAAAACAGCACTGACAGCAGCGATGATTTTCAGGTTCCTGCCGATAAAAAGCCTTATGTGATTTTGGTGGTTGGCGTGAATGGTGTGGGTAAGACCACTACTATCGGCAAACTTGCATACCAATATAAAAAGGCTGGCAACAAGGTTATTCTTGGTGCAGCCGACACTTTCAGGGCTGCTGCTGTTGAGCAGCTCGACATTTGGGGCGAACGCGTAGGAGTGCCTGTCGTTAAGCAGCAAATGGGGTCTGACCCCGCGTCTGTGGCTTTCGATGCTGTTTCTTCCGCTAAGGCTCAAAATGCCGATGTTGTCATTATCGACACTGCCGGACGTCTTCACAACAAAAAGGGACTTATGGACGAACTCACCAAGATTAAGAATGTGATGCGCAAGGTCATACCCGATGCTCCTGAGGAAGTCCTTCTCGTTCTTGATGGCTCCACTGGGCAGAATGCGTTTGAGCAGGCCAAGCAGTTTGTTGCCGCAACCGATGTCAATGAGCTTGCTGTCACAAAACTCGACGGCACTGCCAAAGGCGGTGTGGTGATTGGCATAAGCGACCAATTCAAGATTCCTGTTAAATATATCGGACTTGGCGAAGGCATGGAGGATCTTCAGGTGTTCCACAAGGATGAATTTGTTAAATCCCTCTTCGGCAAATAATCAGTTTGCTTCGCAATCAATAAGATGAAGAAAAATAGAATCGATGTTATCACACTGGGTTGTTCAAAAAATCTGGTGGACTCCGAACGTCTGCTGAAACGTTTCAAGGACGTAGGTTACGATGTGGCTCACGATTCCGACAATGTGTGCGGCGAGATTGTTGTGATAAACACATGTGGATTTATAGGCGATGCCAAAGAGGAATCTGTAAATACTATTCTGCAATATGTTCAGGCGAAAAAGCAGGGCCGCATCCGTCATCTTTATGTAATGGGATGCCTCTCACAACGCTATTTCGATGAGCTGAAGATGGAAATTCCTGAAGTTGACAAGTTCTATGGCAAATTCGATTGGGCTAACCTTATTTCGGATTTGAAAAAGCAGAACCCTCCCACAAAACCTTACGAACGTATTCTCACCACCCCGTCGCATTTCGCTTATCTTAAAATATCTGAAGGTTGCAATCGTTTTTGCGCCTTCTGCGCAATTCCTTTAATCACAGGTCGCCACACTTCCGTACCGATGGAACAGCTTCTCGCTGAAGTGGAATCGCTTGTGGCAAAAGGCGTTAAGGAATTCAATGTGATTGCTCAGGACTTGTCTTCCTATGGCGTTGACCTTTATGGCAAAATGATGCTTCCTGAACTTATCGACCGCATGGCTCAAATTCCCGGTGTGGAATGGATTCGTCTGCACTATGCTTATCCCGCGCAGTTCCCTTACGGCATTCTTCCCGTCATGGCTCGCCACGACAATGTTTGCAAGTATCTCGATATTGCGCTCCAGCATATCAGCGACAAGGTTCTGACGAATATGCGTCGCCATATCTCAAAAAAAGACACTCTCGAATTGATTGCCCGCCTGCGCCGTGAGGTGCCTGGCATTCACATCCGCACTACTCTTATGGTAGGCTTCCCGGGCGAGGGTGCCGAGGAGTTTGAGGAATTGAAGGAGTTTGTCCGCACTGCCCGTTTCGATCGTATGGGGGCTTTTGCCTACAGCGAGGAGGAAGGTACTTATGGGGCCTCCGCCTTCACCGACGACATTCCTCAGGATGTTAAGGATAAACGGTTGGCTGAAATCATGGAAATTCAGGAGGGAATTGCTCTTGAATTGAATGAGGCAAAAATCGGCAAGACTTTCCGCGTGATTATCGACCGTGAGGACAATGATTATTTTGTTGGACGCACTCAGTTCGATTCTCCTGAAGTTGACCCTGAAGTTCTGGTGAAAAAGACTGCGCCCCTATCCATCGGTGAGTTTTATCAAGTCACCATCACCGAAGCCATGCCTTTTGAACTGATTGGAACTCTCAGCGCTGAATAATCTGATTCCTATTGTCCCGTTTCCTTGATTTTTGGCATAAGATTATCATTATTTTTGCCTTGTTTTTAGTGCGGTTTCATTCATGATTCTTGCCTCGGAAATGCGGTTTGAATCGTGGAAATTCCATCAGACTTTTTGGGTGAAAACCTTGCACTTGTGTGTGATGCGCCTAGCCGTGAACACCTTTGTAACATATCAATGGCTCAATGCTTTACAGGCGTAAAAAGTGTTCAAACCCAACTCTGAAACTTTTTTTCATAGCCCACAGGTAATTGCTACTTCAATTTAGGATATTTATTGCCGATTCTGAACCCTATTCCAAGCATCAGGAAATTCGGAGTGTGGAAATCCAGCAGACTGTATCCCACATGAAGGAATGTGTTTCGGGTAATCCCAATCTTCAGGGCTAATATTTGGTACCACGATTTTAGGTCGCCGCTCGCAATCAGGTTTCTTCCCAGTCCGAAATTGATGCTGAAATATGGCATCACATATTCTGCTCTCGCGGAAAGGCCAAGGGCGCATTGCTTTCTTACAGGCGGTGTGATTATATTGTTGTTAAGTTCTTCCTCGCTTAATTTATTGTTACCTCCCAATGGCACAATATAATCATCCATCACCAAATTGGCGCTTGCGTCGTAATAGCCGTCAACCGATGCTCCTATCCTTAGCCGGTAGTCGAAATTCCACATTGGATTGATATTGAATCCAGTCACTGCGTAAGCGTCCGATGCTGCCATCATTTGTCCGTCACCCACATTGATTCCCTTGCGTTTCCATGAGCCGAACCACATCACATCGCAGCTGAAATGCTTCGGGAACGGAAGTATTAATGCCTGCTTCTTTGCCATTTCATGCGAACTGTTCAGATTGTAAACAATTCCGATTCTGGCACCGAGCAGATTCAGCCCAGCGTTTGGCAGTTCCGTGTTGCCATTTGAAAAATGTGTGAACCCGATGCCTGTCAGCAGGTCAATTTCTTTCGACAACCGCCAGCGCACATAAATATTGGCATCTATATAGGCATCTATTTTCGACCCTATTGAGTGATTTTGTGAATTACTGTCGGCATTATATGGCTTCCACCCTGCCGACACGCCGAAATTCCACTCATAATTCAGCGAAGCCGTTGCCGACAGCCGTTTAAGGCTTGACCCTTGAAATGCGTATAAAGCAAATGGACTTCCCAGATGCTCTGTTTGGTTGAAAGTATAGAATGCTGCACCGATTCCTTGATATGGCTCACCGAAAATCTTTCCGCGCTGACTTTCAGGAGAAAATTGGAACGCATAGCGTGCATGAGCCGAATATGATTCGCGGATTGCCTTACCGCCTTCATAGTCACCTGTCAGGAAGTTATTGGTAGGCAGCACGTATGCAGTGCGGAGTTCAAAGCCGAGTTTATGCTGAATTGAGGTGGAATCAGGCTCTTCGGCATTGGCAGCCATAAATGCACATGACAAGAATACTAAGGCTGTCATAGCCAATATCCTTGTCATGCGCATCTCGCTCCCGTTTCGCATTGCGAAATTGAGTTTCGACGACCTTATAATTTGTCGTATGGTAAAACGCGTAAAAATTCAGCGAGTTTTTCTGCTCCTTGCTGCAATGGTTTGGATGCCATTGGACGCAGGAACACTGGCAAAGCCACACTCAACTCTGCTATTACTTTTGTCTCCTCCTCACCCACTTTTTCAAGATAGACAATGGCATTTAAAGGCACTGGCGACTGAACAGCAGTGAAAACTATCTTGCTGAAAGGCTCTTTTTCTGTTACCTTTAAGGTAACTTCGCCTACTGGCCCGCCCTTAATGGTTATTGCATCATCGCTGAAAGTGGCATCCTTCAGTTTATCTTTCGCATCTGCGGGCAGTTGGTCAACAAGACCTTTAAAGCACCCTGGATTTGAAACTTTGTTGAATACCTTTTCAACGTTGCAAAATATAATTGTCTCTTTACTCTTGAAAGAATCCATAAAATGGTGTTTGGAGTATGTGTTTATAAAGTTGTGTCTATATTGTTCGGAATCCAGTTTGCTGGGTCCTTGCGCCATTCTTTCAGCGTGTCGATGTCACTCTCCTGAATGTAATTAGTTTCAAGTGCTGCGTCAAGCATGGCTGTATAGTTGCTGATGGTCACAAGTTCCACTTTCGCCTCGCGGAAATGCTTGGCTGCTATCGGGAACTCATAATTGAAGATTGCTGCCATTCCTGCCACTTCTCCGCCGGCATTGCGGATTGCATCCACAGCCTTCAGGCTGCTTCCGCCTGTCGACACTAGGTCTTCCACCACCACCACTCTTTGGCCTGGTTTCAGATTTCCTTCTATCAGGTTCTCCAAGCCGTGGTCTTTTGGGCTGGAACGTACATAAATAAATGGCTTGCCGAGTGTGTCGGCCACCAATGCGCCTTGTGCTATTGCACCTGTTGCCACGCCGGCTATCACATCTACATCCGAAAAATGCTCCATTATTATGCGACAAAGTTCCACTTTTATGAAGTTGCGGATTTCAGGATATGAGAGCGTCATGCGGTTGTCGGTGTATATAGGTGAATTCCAACCTGATGACCAGATGAATGGATTGTCTGGTTGAAGTTTTATAGCACTTATGTTCAATAACTTCTCTGCAAGTAAGCGATCGAGATGTTTCATAAATATGTAACGAATTTTAATTTGACTTTGCAAAATTAGAAATTTTATTGCTCATAATGAAATCTTATTGCTTATTTTTGTAGCTTTGCACTATGCTTTTCTGCATTACTCAACTGAAACTCTGCACTGATGTATGATTTAACCGATAATAAATAAAAAATAAAAAAATGAAGAGATTGTTATTGTTGTCTGTTTTGGCTTTTTCGCTGTTGGGCTATGCCCAATCTTTGCCAATTTATCTCGATGAAAGTAAACCCATGGAAGCTCGCATCAACGATGCCTTGAGCCGCATGACGCTGGAGGAGAAAGTGGCTATGTGCCACGCACAGTCCAAATTCAGCAGCCGTGGCGTTCCCTCGCTCGGTATTCCCGACAACTGGATGAGTGATGGCCCTCACGGAATCCGCGCCGAAGTGAAATGGGATGAATGGAATCAGGCTGGATGGACTAATGATTCTTGCATGGCTTTCCCCGCCTTGACTCGTCTTGCTGCATCTTGGAATCCTGAAATGTCGCTGCTTTATGGCAAGTCTATCGGTGCTGAAGCCCGTTATCGCAACAAGAATGTTCTCCTTGGCCCGGGTGTGAATATCTACCGCACCCCTCTCAATGGACGCAATTTCGAATATCTCGGTGAAGACCCTTATTTGTCATCCCGAATGGTTATCCCTTACATTCAGGGCGTGCAAAGCAATGGTGTGGCTGCCTGCGTCAAGCATTTTGCTCTCAACAATCAGGAAGTTGACCGCCACGAAGTGAATGTCACCGTCAGCGACCGCGCTCTTTACGAAATTTATCTGCCTGCTTTCAAGGCTGCCGTCACTGAAGGCCATGCTTGGGCAATAATGGGTTCTTACAATAAATACAAAAATCAATGGTGCTGCCAGAATCAATATACTCTTCAGGACATTCTGCGCAAGGAATGGAATTTTGATGGTGTTGTGGTAAGCGATTGGGGCGGCGTGAACAACACTATGGAGGCTGCCACACGAGGTCTCGACATGGAGTTCGGCACTTGGACCAACGGCCTTACTGAAGGTTACTCGAATGCCTACGACAATTATTTCCTTGCCAATTCTTTCCTCAATCTGCTTCGCACTAATAAGCTTAATGAGGATATTGTGAATCAGAAGGTTCGCAACATTCTGCGCCTGTGTTTCCGCACCACTATGAACTCTCATCGCCCATTCGGTGAATTTGCTTCAAAGGCCCACGGCGATGCAGCCCGCAAAATTGCCGAAGATGGCATAGTCCTTCTTCAGAATCGTGGCGATGTTCTCCCTTTCAATCCCGATAAGGTGAAAAAGGTGGCTGTTATAGGCGAAAATGCCATCCGTATGATGACTGTCGGCGGTGGCAGCAGTTCGCTGAAGGTTCGTTACGAGATTTCTCCGTTGCAGGGCATTTCTCAGCGCCTTTCCGGCAAGGCGGAAGTTATTTACGCTCGTGGTTACAAAGGTGAACTGAAAGGCGGTCAGGACGGAATCAACACCGATGCCGGTCTTGTGGAAAACCGCTCTGAATCTGAACTCGCTGCTGAGGCTGTCAAGGTGGCAAAAGAGGCTGATGCGGTGATTTTCATCGGTGGACTTAACAAGAACGACCATCAGGATTGCGAGGGCGTTGACCGCGAATCTTACGGACTTCCTTATGGTCAGGATGCGCTTATCAGCCAACTCGCCAAAGTCAATAAGAACTTGGCTGTCGTGATTATTTCTGGCAATGCGGTCGCCATGCCTTGGGTTAAGGAAGTGCCGTCTATTGTCGAGTCATGGTATCTTGGTTCAGAGGCTGGAAATGCTATTGCGGCCACTCTTTTCGGCGACGTTAATCCGAGCGGCAAACTGCCGTTCACTTTCCCCGTCAGGCTTGAGGACAATTGCGCTAATTTCTATGGTCCCGAAGCCTATCCCGGGGTGAACAAAGAGGAAAAATATGCCGAGGATATTTTCGTCGGTTATCGCTGGAACGAAATCAAGAAAATTACTCCGCTCTTTGCCTTCGGTCACGGACTGAGCTACACTAAATTCAAATATGGCAAGCTCACTGCCGACCACAGCACTATGAATTCCGACGGCTCAATAACATTCTCAATCGACATCACCAACATTGGTTCTCGTACCGGTAGCGAGGTCGTCCAACTCTACATCAGCGATTTGAAATGTTCTCTTCCACGTCCAGTTAAGGAATTGAAGGCTTTCGATAAGGTTAGCCTCAATCCGGGAGAGACAAAAACTGTGCATTTCACAATCAATAAGGATGCCCTGAGTTTCTTTGATGCTGCCAAGCACGCTTGGGTTGCTGAACCTGGCATGTTCAAGGCTCATGCGGCTGCTGCTTCCGACGATGTGCGTTCTTCAGTGGAATTTCAGTTGAAATAGCTCAAAGTTTTCCCGTTGTCATTCAAGTCTTGCCACTGCAAGGGTGGCAAGGGAGATTCTTATGCCTGTCACATTTTCAAGGGTTTTGGCGCAGGCAAGCAGTGTCGCGCCTGTGGTTATCACGTCGTCAACAATCAGTACGTGTTTCCCCTCGAATTGTTCTGGATTTGAAGCGGCATAGATGTTTTGCGTGTTCAGCCACCGCTCATAAGCTCCTTTGCGGGTTTGGGTGGAGTGCGGACGGGTAGCGACTATTCCTTTCACCACTGGTGCCCCAATCCTGTCGGAAATGCCGTGGGCCACCATTTCGCTCTGGTTATATCCTCGCTTTGCGAGTTTTGACCTATGTAATGGCACTGGAACTATGCAGTCGATGTCGGCGAATATTCCGCTCGGTTCGGCTTCACGGGCAAATTCCGATGCGAGCCAACGTGCCGTGTAAGGTTGATTATAGTATTTTATTGCATGAAGTATGGCGGCATAATCGCTGTCACGCTCGTAATAGAAATATCCTGATGCCCTCTCTATCGCCACTTTCCCCGCAAAAAGCTGTTCCATGTCGTTGAATTTCCGCTCATGCAGCCGTGTTCGTGGCAAGTCGAGCATGCAACCTCTGCAAATGCATTTCTCGTCAACGGTCAGCGGCTTTCCGCACACCGGGCACAGACGTGGCATCAACACATCCAGAAAGCTCTGCCAGACATCAGAAATCTTCATTGTCTTCAGGATATTCATCGGCACATCCATCTTTCAGTAATGCCGACAGCACTGGAAAAATCAGCCTGCTCTCAAATCCTCTTGCGGAGGCGAACCTCACCAGCGAAGCCCGCAATTTCATAGGCTCTTTTTCCGGGGTGATGCGCAATTTTGCCTTCAGCAATTCAATCAACGTGTTTCTATAGGCTTCATCGTCAATTTCTGATAGTGCCGCCTCTATTTCACTTTGTGGAATGCCTTTCTGTCGCAATATATATGCTATTTTCACCTTTCCCCAGTGCGAAAAGCGGAATCTGTCGTTGGTCAACGCATGTGCGTAGCGCGAAGCATTCAGATAATTATCCTTTTTCAGCCTTTCTATCACATTCTCCGCCTCATTCTGCTGAAGTCCCCAATTCGAGAGTTTCTTGCGTATTTCGCTCTCCGCCTGTTCAGCTCGTGAGCACAATGTAGCTGCACGGAGCATGGCATTTTCGGTTGTAAGTGGTTTTTTGCTGTTCATTTCTTTATCTATTCAAAATCGTCCTTGCTGGCCTTGACAAATCTTTCCGCTCCTCTGAAATCCCGCAATACGTCAATGTCCACAAATCCTTTATCTTTCAGCATTCCTGCTGTTTGCTTGGCAAAACGGCTGTTTATTTCAAAATAAAGCCGCCCTTTAGGCCTCAATGCTGCTTGCGCATACTTTGCGATTGCCTCATAAAAAAGTAAAGGCTGGTCATCGGGCACAAACAGTGCCGTCGCAGGCTCATAATCAAGCACATTCTTTTCCATATCGGCTTTTTCTTCATCGCATATATAGGGCGGATTGCTCACTATCACATCAAGCGTCTCGCATTGCGGCAAAGCATGAAGCACATCTTCCTTGCGGAAATCCACCTTGACTTTCAATTTCTTGGCATTCTCACTGGCCACTGCAAGGGCCTCTTCCGAAATATCTGTGGCGTGAACCACTGGAAAGCGCATTGCAAGCGCAAGCGAAATGGCTATGCAGCCGCTACCGGTGCCTATGTCCAGCACTTCCAAATCCGATGCTTTGCACTCACCAGCTATCAGGTCAACGAGTTCTTCAGTCTCTGGCCGTGGAATCAGTGTTGCTGGAGTGACGTGGAAATGATGTCCATGGAACAATGCGTCGCCAAGCACATATTGTATCGGCTCATGTCGGAGCAATCGTTTTGCAATTCCTTCAAATTGCGTTCGTGTCTCTTCATTCAGCATATAATCTTCATGAAGTATCATCTGCACTGGAGTCCAGCCCATCACATGTTCCACTATTATCCGCAGCATGGAATCAACTTCTCCAATGCTGAATGTGGTGGATAGCAAAGTCCGCAATTTATTTATTTCTTCTTTCATAGCATCGCAAAGTTAGCATAAATGAGCGGATAGTGAAGCACGCCTGCGCAAATTTCGGAATCTGCGGCACAATTTCTCCACATTTTGATTGTTCGGGCATATTGTTATGAAATGCGCAAGGACATCTGCGCCTCACGTCGCAAATGCCCTTGAATACCTCTCATAGATTGTAGACATCTCGTATCTTTTTCATGGAGAGGTGCTGAAGAAAAAGAATATGTATTATTGTAATGTTCCTTGTTTTCCTATTTTGCTGCTGCGAAATTGAGCCACTCGCTGAAGGTCTGTGTCTTGGCTTTTGTTCGGCTTCCGCCCATTTCGCCACGTTGACCTCCGCCAAAGCCGGGGCCTCCCATCATTCCGCCGCCACCGGGGCCACCGCCGCCAGGACCGCCCATCATTCCACCGCCGGGGCCACCCATCATTCCGCCGCCAGGACCGCCGCCCATTCCACCATCAGGTGGTTCTGGATGGTCATCGTCGTCACTGCCGCTGCTCTTGGTCACATTTGGTGTACATGTCATTCCAAGCGAGATTTCCCCCTTTCCGCCAAGTTTTCCGCCAAGTTTGCTATATGATATTATACCTGAATATAACAGGCAAGTATCCATTGCCCTCACTTGTACTGTGCCTTCGCTCATGAGCGATTCGTCTTCATTCGTTTTGAAAACTATCGGCTCTCCCGAAAGCGACGAAATCATCCGCTTTAGCATTCTCACGCGCATTTCCCTATTGTCGCCATGTCCATGCTGTCCGCCTTGCGGCCTTTGCATTCCGTCTTGCATCATTGCCGAATCTGGCATCATCGGCATGTCTCCGCCGGCCTGCATATTATCACATTCAGGCGCTTGTCCGCGTCGGCCTTGCCTCTGATTGTCACCGAATGCTTTTCCCTGCTTCATGTTGTCCCGTTTTACCGCTGGAAAAAGTATGGAGTATTTCTTATTGTCTTTGCCGTTTAGGTCAAGATAAAGTGTAAGGCCTTGATTAAGCATCCGCATCTGCACTCCGCGGTCCTTTACAAGGACTTGAAAGAACAGCGCATCTCCGTTGTTGAACATGCGCACGAACGCCTTGCCGTCGGCCACTGGCGTCATGTTGTCCTGCCAGCGCACTGTGTCGTTCACAGGAAATGTGGCTGCATAGCTGCTTGGAATTGCCGTCTTCTTGGCTGCATAGCCGCAAGCCACTGCAATCATAAATAATAATACTGCTAATGAAATCCTTTTCATTGTTTCAATTATTTGTTTGTTTTTCGCTGACAAAAATATCCATGGTTTATGTGATGGAAAAGCACTTTCGACAGAAAAACATCTTTCAGTGACTTATTCTGAAAATCAGTTTTTTGAGCAATATTCATTAGAAAAGCCGCCCCGAAGGACGGCTTTTATCTGTAATCGTACGTAAAAGATGGCTTTTTACCGATATAATTCCTATTTCGATGGATTCAGCAAATCTTCCACCTCGGTTATGTCGCCATCATTTGGCGCTGGCTTAACATTCAGCAGATGAGCCAATAATGAATATATATCCACATTTCTGAATGGTTCTTGCTTTGTATAGCCCGTTTTGAAATCTGGACCTATTGCACGGAACATCACTTGCATGTCGTTGAACGTCGGGTCAAATCCATGGGTGCCATGCTGCCCAACGGCTCCGTCAGTGAACAGCCAACCTATGTCTGGCAGTACCACCACATCGCCTATGTTTGGATTGCTCCCGTAGTGAAGATAGGCAGGTATCTCATTTTTCTTCCACGCTTGTATGTGCGGCACTCCCTTCAGTGCTGACACAATTGAATCGGTGCAGCCCGGATTTGCATAAATCAGTGTCGGAACATCTCCATCGGTTCTGTTTATCCACGACTTCTTGAGATATGCCTTGATTGACACCGTACGGAAAGGCTCAACCGATGCCATTCCGTGGTCGCCGGTCACTATGAAGTCCACATCAGCGGCTATAGGAAGTTTTTGTATGCGGTTGTAAAGCTCGTTCATCAGCGAGTCCATTAAGGCCACCGCATTTGCGGTTTGCCGTCCTTGCGGCCCATATCCATGGCCACTATGGTCAGGCTCCTCAAAATATGCCATCACAAGATGTGGACGCTCGCTCTCAGGCTTGCTCAATAAATCTATCACTCTGTCCACTCGCTGCGAGAATGTCAACAATGGCGCTTCCTCATACGATAAGTATGAATCTGGATGCGAACCGTTGATTGGAATGTCTGAACCCACCCAATACACGCAGGCTGATTTGCCGCCTTGGCGCTGATAAGTGTTCCAGATTGGCTCTCCTTTATAGTAAGAGGTATCGTTACGTGTCACTGAATTCCCTATGCTGTAGTGGCGGTGCCTCACTCTGTCGAGAAAGGAATTTGCCACTATCCCGTGATGGTCTGGGTACAGACCGGTCGCAAGAGTATAATGGTTTGGGAATGTCTTCGATGGAAATGATGGCCGCATTATTGCTTCTACTCCCATTTTGGCCATGCTGTGGAAAAATGGCGTGGGATAGAATTGTGCATAATCCCAACGTATTCCGTCAAGCGACACCACAACCACATAATGCTTATTTGCGGCAATTGCCACTGAACAGAATAGTGATAGCAGACAAACTATTAACGATTTCCTCATTATTTTGATTTATTGAAAATAAAAGAAGGACACCCCCGAGATATTCGGAATGTCCTTCTTTTTTTATGATTATTTATTAGAATATTAACTTAACACCGATCTGAGCATGCCAACGTGAGTAGATGTCGTTCTTGCTTACTGCATTGTTGCTGTAATAATTGAACGTTGCCACTCTGCTGTCGCCACTGCCTGCAATCTTAGTTACTGAAAGAGGAGTTACATTGTAAGTTGATGAATAGCTTACGCCCCACTTCTTGTTAAGAAGGTTTGCAAAGTTGATTACGTCGGCGGTGATTTGAATCTTTCCACCCCAAGCCTTAACCACATTGATGTCCTCAGCAAGGTGAAGGTCAACTCTGTTTTCCCAAGGTGCTGAGCAGCAGTTGCGCTTTGAATATTCTCCACGGTGATTGCTGGCGTATGAGTTGCCTTCAATCCAGTTCTCAAAGAGTGTGCGCTGTTCGTCAGCGGTTGTTATTGTCTTGTCGGAGTTGGTAATGTCAGTAAAGTTCATGCTTGCAACCTCGCTGGCTGTAGGTATGTACAGAAGTGAATTGCCGCGTTGTCCGTCGCCGTTGTAGTCTTTTGCCTCGCTCATTGTCAAGCTGTAGCGCATTCCTGTTGAACCGGTATAGATAACGCCGATAGTCGTGCGGAGGAAGCCATTCAAATAAGCTGGTGAAGTGTAGCTTACTGATGCCACTACGCGGTGAGGAATATCAAATGTTGAATATGACAGGTCGCAATTGTTGCTGTCGTAAGCGTAATTGTATTTCCAGTTTGAGTAAGCCACTGATGATGTTCCGTCGTAAATTGACTTGGAATGTCCGAATGTGTATGATGCCATCAAATTCAGGCCGAAATCAAAGTTCTTTTCCAATGTTCCTGACACTGAATAGGTGTAACCCTTACTTGTGTTGGAAAGATTTATGATGCTGTTGTATGGGCTGCTTTCAATGGTGTAGAATGGCATTGCTGATGCCTCGTTGCCGCTGATTGCATAAATCTTACCTGATTGGGCAAGTGCAAGATTCTTGAAATATACATTGTTGAGTGTCTTTGAATACAATCCTTCAACAGTGAACTTGACGTCACCAGGAAGTTTCTGCTCCACTGCGAGGTCAGCACGAAGAACTTGCGGATACTTGAAGTCTTTGTTTGCTGTGCAGATGTCAGGCTTGGCTGCTGAACCTGTAGTTGAATTCATTGCTGCTACTGGGTCTTTTCCATATTTGCTCATGCCCGGTACGTTCTTTGTAATTGTTGTTCCTTTCTGCTGAATACCGTTGTTGGTAAAGCAGTTTGAAAGCCATACGAATGGTACACGGCCTGTGAACAATCCAGCACCACCACGAACAAGTGTTGCATGGCTGTCGTTGAGGAACCAACGGAAACCGAGACGCGGAGATACCATCAATTTGGCTGATGGAACTTCACCTACTTGAACACCAAAGCCCTTGCTTGCTGAATATGCGTTGAACACATCATTGCGTGTAGGGTCATCCATGATTTGTGGAACGTCAAGACGTACACCGTAACGGATTACTAAATTGTTGTTGACATCCCATTTATCCTGAGCGTAAATGCCGAATTGGCCTGCATGGAAATGAGGAATATAACCTGTTGGGTCAGTGTACTTGTAAGTGAACTGATAAGGATTGTCATTGAGGAAGTCGGTGAGCGAACTGAACGACCATGCACCGTTGTTTGCCTGAACGAACTCGTTCTTCATGTAGAAGAGTTCATTGTGTGTACCGAATGTAAATGTATGGTTTCCGGCATACAGTGAAAGGTTGTCCTCAAGTGAATAGATGTCCTGATTAAGCATGTTGGCACCTGATGAATATTCTGTTCCGAGGTCAATATTTGTATAGTTGTTGTCGGCTGCACCTCTGATGTACACGTTTGCTCCCTGATAAGGAACTTCGCGGTGGTCACGTACGTAAGTTGCTGACAGACGAAGTTCGTTGTACCATGAGTTGCTGATTTTTGAATTGGCCTCAAGTACGAATGAATTGGTCTTGTTCTTCATCATGTAGCTGCTGTTTGCGAAATAGTATGTGCTGCTGCCAGGACCGTACTCATTCTGCGATGAGTTGTTGTGCTGATAACGGAACGCCAATTTATTGTTGTCGTCAATGTTCCAGTCCAAACGTGCAAGGATGCCGAGTGACTTTGTGTCAACGTCTTGTGCTGCATAACCTTCTTGAACGCCTGTATATGTCTTGTATTTGTCAACTACCTGCTGTGCCATGTCGGCTGTCAGATATTTGCTTGTCCAGCCTGGATAGTAACGTGAAGGATAGCTTTGCTTTGTATATTCCACATTGCCGAAGAAGAACAATTTGTCCTTGATGAGTGGTCCGCTTATTGAACCACCGTATGTCTTCGTGCTCTGGTCTGAAAGTTTTTCCTTGATATAGTCCTTTGAGGCATTGTAGCGGCCATAAAGGTTTTCATCTGTGTAGAATGAATATACTGAAGCATGGAACTTGTTGGTTCCTTGTTTTGTGATTGCATTGATGCCGCCGCCGGTAAAGCCGCTCTCACGTACATCGAACGGTGCGATAACCACCTGAATCTCTTGAATTGCATCGAGTGAGATTGGGTTTGCACCTGTCTGACCGCCGTTTGTGCCTGATGATGTCAAGCCGAACACATCGTTGCTGACTGTACCATCAATTTGGAAGCTGTTGTAGCGGTTGTTTGAACCTGCGAATGATATACCGCCGATTTTGTTGGTCTGGGCCATTGGCATGTTCTTCACCACGTCGTAGATGTCACGGCTAACTGTTGGTGTGGCATCTATCTTCGTCATGTTGAAGTTGCTGCCTGCGCCAGTCTTTGGTGTATTAACTGCATCGCCTGTTACCACCACTTCCTGAAGTTGCTGTGAAGTTGGTTCAAGATTTGCGTTGATGTACAGGTTACCACCCAATTGGAGGTATTGGTCCTTATTTACAACGTCCTTATAACCTATATAGGAAATCTTGACTGTGTAAGGGCCTCCAGTACGCATACCTTGGATGGTATAGCGTCCATCGATGTTGGTGACTGCACCATACTTTGTGCCCGAAGGTTCATGAACAGCGATAACGGTAGCACCGATAACCGCTTCGTTCTTATCATCGACCACCTTTCCACTCAACGAAGATGTGGTGGTTTGTGCACTCATGCTTGCTGCTGTCAGAAGCATGATCATGCATAACAAAAATTTAAATCGTTTTACCATAAAAAAATTGAATTATAAAGTAAAATAAATTGTCATTTGCAAAATTACTTTCTATATATAACAAAGATGTTTCATAAATATATTTTCGGGAAAGAGAACATTAATCACGCCACAAAATTAATTATTTTTTGCTTAATTCAGTGTTAAAATCGAGAATAATATGCTTTTTAGTCAAAAAAAACTTAATTTTTCTGTCGGCTTCTCGCTACATATTTAATTATGAGCATTTTGAATTCATCATTTTTCATCACTGCATTTTCTGGCACGTTCAGTAAATGGCTGAATTCTTCAATATCTACATAAAAAAACGGTATTCACATAATCATGTAAACACCGCTTTTATAATATTGAGTTATTATTATTTACTTCACTTTTAGAACATCTCCAGGATGTATGTGTGCATAGCGTGTGAAACCGTTAAGGCTGCACAGCTCCGTGAGCGACATTCCGTGTTGCGAAGCGATTCGCCCTAAGTTATCACCATTCTTCACTGTGTAGGTCGATGTACTGCTGCCTACCGAACTTTCAGCTGCCGCGTGACTTGCTCTTGCTGCTGCAATGCGCTCTGATGGGCTGTAATCGCGGGCTTGGTCGTAAGTGCGCTTGTCGAAAGTGAAATAGTCAGTATGTGTAACTTGGTTTCTGAAGTCAAATATCGCTGCCGGATTTATGGCTACTCCCATGAATCGGGTTTCAAAATGCAGGTGAGGGCCTGTACTTCCGCCTGTGTTGCCGCCAAGTGCTATTGGCTGACCGGCACGCACGTATTGGTCAGGATGCACAAGGAATCTTGAAAGGTGACCATACACTGTTTCCAATCCATTCTCATGACGTAGTACTACATAAAATCCGTAACCGCCACGCTCAAAACGTGTCAAGCGGACCTTTCCGGTAAATGCTGCACGTACTGTGTCACCGATGTTGAGTTTAAGGTCTATACCCTTATGCATGCGGTGGAACCTTGGACGATAGCCGTAAGGTGAAGTCACATAACCGGGAACTGGTATATGGTAATTGCGTACATCTATCACTTTGCTGTTCGGAATCACTGCATTCTTGTATGAATTCACATGGGTGCTTCCCCAGCCCTCTGTGTAAATATCTGGCTCAGGTTCTGTTTCTTCATAAAGATGGTTGGCATATCTTTGTGTCTCTTCGAGACGTATCTGGTCTTGAATACGTTGTTGCGAAGCAAGGAGTGCTTCATGCGTTCTCGAATAATTAGAGACAGATTGCAAATTTTGTGCAGTTGCCTTGGGGGCAGCTATTAATAGAGCCAACGCCGCAGTTCCGAATAAAAATGATGCTGAATGTCTGAAAAAATCCATTTATTATAATTTTGTTCACGTTATCAAAACGGATTTCCATGAAGAAAAATTGTCTGAAAAACGCTTTTATTATTTAATTAATGGAGGGCTAATTCATTGTCCCTCTTACTGGTCGGCCATTGCTCACTTTTGAGTTTGGCTTTTAATGAAAAAATGTAGCCTGAAAAGGCTTCACTTTACTTCGCTATTTCCAACCATTAGCAGCAAATTTGCCTCGCAAACTTGCTTCAAAGGGGAAACAGACTAAGGGTAAAAAGATTAACTGCTGCGGAAACTTACACGAATCTGAAGTTATTGTCACCAGCTTTAAATCTTTTTTGGATTCGTTCTGTTCGATGTTCAAATTTATGCACAATTTTTTGAGCGGAAAAATTTTCTCGCAATAATTTTTCTGACCCACCTCTTTCCCCTATAAAAATTGAATTATAACGTTTTGATAACAAAATACTTATATAAATATATGTTTAAAAACATATTTTCTGCCACGCAGCACCCAATTCACATTTTATCTGTTAAAATAATGCAAATTTAACAGCCCGAAAATTCCAATCGCTTATGAATTAATTCACTGGCAACACCGAAAAACGGGTTTTCTCACTTTTTATCCACTGATAAATGAAAAAAAATTCTTGAATTTCGGGCATATATGCCTACCTTTGCGCATAAGTGTTTTCAGTGATATTATGAAACGGTTACCGCTTTGGGGATTGATTTTATCGATGCTTGCAGTTGCAGGCATCGTGCTTGGCATTTCTTTTTTCAAAAGCAGTTCTCCCCGGCAGGCTTCACCTTCTGAATTGTCACAAGGCTCGGTAATTGATGGCCATCAAGCGGTCGATTTGGGCCTTAGCGTTAAATGGGCGGCGTGCAACATCGGTGCCTCTGCTCCTGAATGTCAGGGCAAATTCTTTATCGGAAAAGCACATGGCTGGATAGAGGCTCCTTCTCAACGTTCATCGGTCAATGAACTTTCTAAAGTAATGCCTGCAAGCAAATGGAGCGGACGCTGGCGTCCCGCCACTTGGAATGAAGCCGTAGAACTTTGCGAGAAATGCAATTGGCAATGGGTCTCGGTCAATGGTGTGGACGGATGCAAAGTTACTGGACCTAATGGCAACAGCATTTTTCTGCCGGCTGCCGGTTATGGCTATTCTAATGGAGTCAAAGGCCAAGGCCGTGAAGGGCATTATTGGCTTGCTGCTGATGCAAGCACTTATCCCAGTTGCATTTACTTCGACTGCAACAGCCATCTTGCCACATATAGTTTCGGATTTTATCTGAGTTTGGTTCGGCTTGTCATTCCTTAGCCTTATATCGTTCAGCCACAGCGGAAATAATCCATGCCGTCATCATCACTAAGGCAGGATATGCCGGACTCAGCAGTCTATTGTAGCTGTTGTCAGCTCCAGCAAATGCCGTGAAAAAGATTGCAATTAATGATATGAATATCGCAAGTCTGAACACTGTCAATTGCCATTGTTTTCGTCTTGCTATGGCAATTATCCCTGCAAAATAAGCCGTCGCAATTATGAATGACACGAGAGCAAACGGGTGGAAATGGCTGGCATCAGTTGCCGGATATTTGTTCCACGAAGGGAAAACCGAATAAGTGGAGAACACATAATTCGACATCAGCACTGCTTTCATTCTCACTACTTCTCCAGAATGTGTTTTCAGTAACTTATCGTTCTCGCTTTTGAAGGCAAGAAAATTATTCTGGCTGTCATTTTCCTTTTGTAATGATGAATCAACTTGGCAAAGCGTGAACCTCAAATTATTTGTTCCTACTGAACTTGTCGAGAATATCCCGTAATTTTGCTGAAATGCGGCGCAATATGCTATATATGGCGCAATTATGATAATTGTCCCGAAAGCGGCTGCCATTCTCGTCGCTCGGCTTCCGCTCCATGCGCACCATAAATACACAATAATCACGACTGGCAACAAGCAAATGAAAAATGGCTTGAGCATCAGCATCACCGCCATCACCACGCCTATCATCAGGCATGGCTTTCTCTTGTTTGTGCTATAAAGTGCCTCAGCAATGTAATAAATCAGAATCGCAAAAAGTGAAACTGACAGCGACTCGGTAAGTATCACCATTGTCTCCGACACGGTTTCAAACCTCCATCCGTAAATGGCTGCCGCCACGAATGACAGCCATTTCTTTCCCGACACCGTTTCTGTCGCCTTATACAGGCATATTTCAGAAATCATCAGCATTGCAAGCTGCAACAGCGACAACATGTACATTCCACCTCCGCCAAACGCATTTACGAGCGAATAATAAAGGAATGGATACACTGGCGTGCGCAGAAACGGGAAAATGCCATTGGCCATGTTCTCCCCCTCCTGGAAATAGCTGATGCTGTCAGGGCGCATTATCAATCCTCCACCGTGACTGATTAGGTCAGCGATAAACATCACCACAGTCACCGCAGCGACTACCGCCAACTGATTCTTTGAGCTTCCGGTCAAGAATTCTTTTGATATTTCTCCTAATTGTTTCATTCCACGGATGCAAATGTACCAAATTTATTACGTTCTTTCTGCAAAAACTCATAACTTTGCAACACTATCATTATCGGAAACATGAAACGCATCCCGCTTTGGACTTGGATTATTGCTATGCTTGTCGTCACAGGCATAGTCTTGGCACTGTATAGTTACAGTAACAATCGTCCGAAGTCAATAACGCCAGCTGACATTTCAACTGGCATAATTCTTGGCAATCATCAGGCTGTTGACCTCGGATTGAGCGTTAAATGGGCTAGTTGCAATATTGGTGGCACAAATCCGTGGGATTATGGCAATTACTATGTCGGTTGCCCTGAAGGATGGGTACATGCGCCCGCTTTGCGACAATCTGACAAGTGTTTGGCTCGCGACATTCCACTTGATTTGTCTGCCGGCAATTGGACTGGTGGATGGCGACTTCCTCTCAACACTGAGGAATACGAATTATACAATAGATGCCATTGGCAATGGTCCAATTTGCATGGTGTTAATGGCTACAAGGTTACTGGGCCTAATGGCAACAGCATTTTCTTGCCGGCTGCCGGTTATGGTTTTGGCTCCGCCATGAAAAAAATAGGAATTACTGGTCATTATTGGGCAGGGCGCGCAAAGAACCTGTTCACGCTGGAATTCATTTATTTTGACTCCAATAGCGTTCTGCCAGTTTATTGTAAGGGATTCTATAAAGGGTCTGCACGTTTGGTAACACCTTGAATTTTCCAATTGTCAACCAGTTCTTTTATTCTGTCCAATATTAGGCCCACCGTTATCACTGCCGCAGGATAGACTGGCATGAGTATTCGCGTGAAATCATCTTCAGCCCCCACCATAGTCGTGAAAAAGATTGCTGTAGCAAATAGGAAAATGCAAAGCCGTGCATTCCCGCCTATTTTGTCACGTTTCCTGTATTTCCTCACAATATCAATGGCAAGCCAAACTGTAATTATGAATAGCACTAAAAACCATGGGTGGAACACGCTTCCCTCTTCATTCGTGAATCTATTCCACTTCGGAAACATTTTGAATGTTCCGAACAGGCAATTTGAAGTGATAGCGATTTTTGCTTCTGCCAGCTCTGTCTTATGTTGACTAAGTAACCTCCTGTTTTCTTCTCTATATTTCAGATAATCGCTTTGTTTTTCATATTCGTGGGGCAACGAATGGTCAACTTGTAAAATCGAAAATCTAAGGTTATTATCGCTTACCGAACTTGTCGTGAACACTGAATAATTACTTTGGAACATCGCGCAGTATCCCAAATATGTTGCTGCCACCATCACTGTTCCTGCTGCAATGGCCAATCTTGTTTTCTTTCCTCCACGCAGGGCGCAATATCCATATAGGAGTGCTACTATCGGTGTTAAGCAGATAAAAAATGGCCTGTACATCAGCATTATCAGCATCATCACGCCAGTCATCAGGCAACTTTGCCAAACTCTTATCTTATATATTGCGCATATCATGAAGAAAATGATGATTGCCGTCATTGACACTGCAAATGACTCCGAAAGTATAATCATCGTGAAATATATGGTCTTGAATCTCCATCCATATATCATTGTTGCCACACATGCAATCCACTTTTTCTTTGTTATTATTCTTATTGTCTTGTAAAAGACTATTTCTGACAAAAGCAACATGCCGAGTTGCAACAGCGAAAGCGCATGCACTCCAAAATTCCCCAGCCAATTTACAAGTCCGTAATACAGGAAAGGGTATATCGGCGTTCTTAAAAACGGGAATATTCCATTAAACATTCCCTCACCGTCCTGATAGTAGCTTATCGTGTCAGGCTCTGGCGAAATCACTCCATGATGGCTTATTAGGTCGGCTATGAATAGTGCAACGGTCATGCCAGTAATTAGCAGCAACTGATTCTTTGCGCTGCCTGTCAGAAATTTTATCAATATTTCCTTTAGCCGTTTCATCTCTATTTTTGCATGATTGTGCAAATTTATCAAATTATTCACTGAATTTCCGCAAACTCTTTCCGACTTTGCTTCCATCCTATTCTTCAGTCTCTTTTTCCTCGTGATATTCTTCTTCGGTATTCACGTTCCACACATTTGACTTGTCTGTCTTTCCTTCAGCAATGTCGTTCACTGCCTCAATTGCGGTCAGCATTGAATGGTCCATATTGTTGTATCTGTGTTGACCGTTACGCCCGATGCAGAACATGTTTTCTATGCCGTCAACCCACGCCGTTACACATGGCAATTGCTTGTATGTCCCGAAGTATGCCGGATATGCCTTTTTCACTCTGAGCCTCACTGAATCTCGCACTCCTTTAGCGTCAATAAGCCCTATGTGTTCAAGTTCTCCGATTGCCATTTCAATAAATTCTTTTTCTGGCATCTGCCAAAGTTCATCGCCTTCGTTGCAGAAATATTCCATTCCCACCCACACTGTGCCGATGTTGTCTTTCACCATATATGGCGACCAGTTGTTGAAAATCTGCAACCTTCCTACTTTCACATCGAGTTCCTGTATATATATCCATGTATCGGTAAGCCGTCCTTTAAATGGCACATTGGCTGGATTCTTCATCTTCAGCTCGTCAACGAGCACTCCAACGGTTATGAAATCTCTGTATGGCAATTCCACGGCAGTCTTCTTCACTTCCTCAGGCACATCTATTCCATTCAGCGAATTTATCAGGTCTTTTATTGGCATCGACGACATGAAATAGTCACACTTCATTGTTTCCATTTCTCCGTCATATTTCTTCACTCCCACCGACTTCACAATGCCGTTTTCAACATTTACTTCCTGCACCATGCTGTGTGTCAACACTTCGCCGCCTTTGGCTTTCACCTCATCGGCCACAATACTCCACATCTGTCCAGGACCGTATTTCGGATATATGAATCTTTCAATCAGCGATGTTTCCGTTCCTTTTTGGCTGATGTCTTTGTCATCGTCTTTCTTGTGGGCGAACATGTTTTTGATTATCGATTTCAGCGACAGTCCTTTCACACGTTGTGCGCCCCACTCTGCTCCGATTTCTCTTGGATGTCGTCCCCACACTTTTTCTGTGTAGTGCTCAAAAAACATCTCATAAAGCGGTCTCCCGAACCTGTTTATATAGAAATTTTCAAGTGTGTCATCGGGCCGTTTATGCAGTTTCGCTGCTATAAACCCGAATCCCACCCGCATTGTGCTGGCAAATCCCATCGACCGCAATGTTGCTGCCGACAATTTCACTGGATAGCTGAAAAAATGATGGTTGAATAGTATTCGCGATTCTCTGTGGCGCCTAAGCATCACGCGGTCGGTCTTCTCCGGGTCAAGTCCTTCTTTTTCAAATTCGTCTTCCCTGCCTGCAATTATGTCATCGCTCGATGGCCTTTGCTGAAGTGGCATGATGCTCAACCACCAGTCCATTATCTCTTTGTTCTTCGAGAAAAACCGATGGCCGCCCACGTCTATATGATTGCCGTTATGCTCAAATGTCGCTGCTATTCCTCCCACTATTTCGCCTGATTCTATCACAATCGGCTTCACATCTGTTCGACGCAGCAATTCAAGTGCAGCTGTTAGCCCGGCTGGCCCTGCTCCTGCTATTATGGCAATTTTTTTCTTGTTTTCGCTCAAGGTAATTGATTTGTCAATTTTTTTGCGGCAAGTTGTTTTGCCTCACGCTTTATTTTGACAAAAGTACTCATTTTCCGTGAAAATGCCAACGTGTTGCCGTTTTAATCGGCATTATCCCAAAAATAGTTGTTTTTGCTCTTTATCTTTTTTCACCTCCCGTGGCTTGCACATATATTTTTCAAAAGTTTGATGTTGCTGCCGTTTTTCACTACATTTGCAGCAATGAATTTCCGCTCTGTCATTCATAGGATTCCTCTATGGGCTTGGATTGTGGCGATGCTTGCCGTTGCCGCAGTTGTGCTTGTTGTTTGTTGCCGCAAGGCTTCCCGCACTGCTTCAATTGCCATTTCCGACGTATCTGCTGGCATCAGCACTTATGGCGGCAAGGCTGTAGACCTTGGAATTGGTGTGAAATGGGCTGTTTCCAATCTCGGCAGTGATTCGCCGCAGGGTTATGGCTTTTATTACACTGGCTCCACCCGCGTCAAGAATGATTTTCCTTCGGCTGTCAGCCGTAATCCTAAAAAGTTGCTTGTTTCTCTCTCCAGCGACATGAAATCGGCTGGCTATGGCAGCCAATGGCGTCTTCCGTCGGTCGAGGAGGCCTATGCGCTTGAACACGAATGTTCTTGGCAATGGGTGTCGCTTGGCGGCATCGAGGGCTGCAAGGTCACTGGACCTAACGGCAACAGCATCTTCCTGCCTGCAAATTGCTTCGATGATTCTTCATCTTCCCGCGCTCAATGGAAATTCGGGAACTATCATGTTTCCAACTCAAATAGTGTGATTCACAGCGACAATCTCATGTTTTTCGACTTTTCCGACCGCCATCTGTCATCTTACTGCATCGGCTCTGTCCGGCTTGTCATCCCTTGATTTCTTCTTGCACGTCATTTCTTTCAGCAATCCTGCCATCATCGCTATCGCCACAGGATAGCTTGGCATCATTATTCTGCTGAACTGACTTTCAGCCCCCACGAATGCAGTGAATGTTATCGCCACGGCTGAAATTGCTATTGCGGTTCTTACGGTCGCCACATCCCATTCTTTACGTTTCATATCCATTATTGTCAGCCACATGTATGCTATCGTCAGCAGTGTAAGCAGCAGCATTTTAGGCTCAAATCGGTCATTGTCGTTTAGCGGATATTTATTCCATTCGGGGAAATATTTATATGTGCCGAAGGCTGAATTTGAAAATAGCGACAGTTTCATCTTGGCATATTCGCCGAAACGCTCATGCACAATCTTGCCGTTTTGGGCATTTATCTTTTGAAAATCATGCTCCCAGTCGTAGTCAAGGGGAAGGCTCTGGTCCATGTCGTGCAGCGACGATGCCGTATTGCTCACGCCCACCGAACTTGTGGTGAACACTCCATAATTACTCTTGAATATGGCGCAATAGCCAATGTACGGAGCTATTGCCAGCACTGCGGCCACTGCCGCAGCAGTTCTTGCCCTGCCGTTCCCTTTCCATGCGCAGTAAATCAGCGTTACGGCCACTGCCGGCGTAAGGCAGATGAAGAATGGGCGCAGCATCAGCATCAATGCCGTCAATAGCCCGATTGCTATGCAGTATTTCCAAGAATCTTCGGCGGTCACAGCCTTCACAATAAAATAAATCAGTATCGCCACTGCTGAAATTGCAAGTGATTCTGTCATCACTATCATCGTCAGCAGCACCGTCTTGAATCTCCACCCGAAAGCTATGGCGCACGCCAGCGATATCCACGCCTTTTTTGTCGCAATTCTCACGGCCTTATAGATGCATATTTCTGCCGTTAGCAATGCTGCAAGTTGCACCAGTGAAAGGGCATATATCCCGAATTTTCCGAATATGCTTACCAGCCCATACAACAGCGCGGGATATACTGGTGTCCGCAAAAATGGAAATATCCCGTTCATCACCGATTCTCCGTCCCAGTAGTAGCTTTGGGTGTCGGCATCAAGCCGCATCACGCTGCCGTGGGCAATGAATTCAGCGATGAATAGCAGCACAGTTATGCCTGTTATCAGTACCAAATGCCACTTCACGTCACATTCGAGGAATTTCTCCCACTTCTCCCGCAAAAAAATTATGGATTTTGTTTCATTCATGGCTCTCTTCGTCTTGAATGATTTATTTTTGAGCCTCTTGTCGGATTCGAACCAACGACCCCGAGATTACAAATCACGTGCTCTGGCCAACTGAGCTAAAGAGGCAAAAAGAGGGTAAGCTTACTACATCGCGCCGCTACAACCTACTACCCTTGCTTCGGTCAAGACCTGGGGGATTCACAGGGAGCATGCCGTGTAGGACTTACCCGACTGCAAAGGTAGTCATTATTTCTGATTTGTCAAGTCTATTTTCAATGATTTTTTCTCACCCTTTCCTATGACGTTGCATTCCAAAAAGTTAACTTGACACAATTAAGGGCAACTTTCTTTCGAAAATCGCCCTCAACTATTCTTTGCCATTTTTATGCGTTGCCTTGTTGGCGCATATTGCCGTTCGGCATTCCTCCTTTGTGGCCTTTCCCTGCATTACCTTTCATGTTTCCTTTCATTCCTCTTTCGCTTTGGAATAGTTTAAGCACTTGTTGTGCGGTAAGTATCTGGCGGAATTTCGGGAAATACTTTTCATTGATGTTTATCATCTTGTGTCCTTGGGCGAATTGATTCTTTATCATCTCGTCAATTTCTGCATCGCTCTTGTTCACCATTTTCATTCCGTCCTGTCCGCGCATTTCTTTTCCGTCTTTCCTGCACTCCATCTTTTCTTTCAGATAGTCGCCGTACACCGTAGCGAACTTTGCCGAAGTTGCGTCGTCAAGCATCAGCATTTTTGCCATTCGCTCCGTTCTCTTTTGAATCATTTGCTCTTCAGTTTGAGGTGCTTTCCTTTGTTCAGGCACATTTTCTGTTTGTGCTGTCATCGTGTTGCCCGTCATCATCAAGATGGCCACGGCTAAAAACAAATACTTTTTCATTTTCTTGAAATTTTAATCCTTACTTTTTTACTTTATATAATTCAATTCCGAAGCAGTGTCAATTTTCACTTGCTTCATCTCTTTGAAGAAATTTCCCATCAAAAGTAAAATTCCCTCCCCAGCGTTTTTTGTTTTTTAACTTAATTTCTTCAGCTAAAGTCGGTTTCCCCTATTCCTATTAAATTATTCTAATCTACCTTATTTTTTACCACTTCATTGTCGTTTTATTATCAAAACGAATTATCTTCGCGCCGATTTAAAATTATTTTGTTCTATATGGACGACCTATCAGGCTGTAAAATATTAACGATTAGTGTCGACAGGACTTAACCTGAATTAAAAAATGGCTTTCTCCTGTCTCATCATTAAAACATGGGAGGAAGCGATCATGAAATGGCAAAACAAATCCAGACTGAAATCATCTAACGGTTTCAAAAGCAGCGTGGCATTGCTGAGAGAAGCAAGTAGCGCAGCACAAATCAATCTTTTCCGACTTTTAAGCACATCCCTGCATGGTATAGATGATGAGCAGGCCGAAGAGCGCATTAAGGAATTCGGTCGCAACGAGGTGAGGCATGAAAAAGAAGATTCATGGTTCAAGCAACTTGTCAACGCCTTTGTCAATCCTTTTATCGGCATTTTGATTTTCATCGCTATCGTATCTGCCATTATCGACGTGTGGATACCGAAAGTGGACGACCGCGACTACTCCACCGTTATCGTGGTTGTGGTGATGGTAACTGTAAGTGTAGTGCTGAAATTCGTTCAGGAATATCGAAGCAGCAATGCGGCACGACGTCTAAAGGAAATGGTGGAGACCACAGCCTCTGTGATGCGCAACGGTGCGAGATCTGAAATCGACATTCACGATATTGTGCCGGGCGACATAATATATTTATCGGCAGGCGACATGATTCCCGCCGACTGCCGCATAATTCAAGCAAAAGACTTATTCGTTGTGCAATCGGCATTGACTGGTGAATCTCTGCCGGTTGAGAAAACACAAGATGCTGTTGACAAAGATGCAATTGGGAAACGTCAGGTCATTGAGTTGCAAAACATCTGCTTTATGGGCACTAACGTGGTGAGCGGTACTGCCATTGCTGTAGCCGTCACCACTGGTGAACGAACATATTTTGGCTCTCTTAGCAAAACAATCTCTGGGAAACGTGCCGAAACGAGTTTCGATAAAGGACTGAAAAAAGTTAGCTACCTGCTTATTACGTTTATGATTGTAATGGTGCCGGTGGTATTCCTCATCAATGGCTTCATCAAGGGGAATTGGCTCGACGCTCTTCTTTTCGCTGTTGCCATTGCCGTCGGCCTCACGCCTGAGATGCTTCCGATGATTGTCACGGCAAATCTTGCGAAAGGTGCAGTCAGCATGAGCAAGCACAAGGTAATATTCAAACGCCTGAATGCTATTCAGAACATTGGTGCCATGGACACGCTCTGCACCGATAAGACTGGCACACTCACAATTGATAAGGTCGTTCTGGAACGTCATCTTAACATCCTTGGAGAGTCGGATGAGGAAGTTCTGAAGTGGACTTATCTTAACAGCTATCATCAGACTGGTCTCAAAAGTTTGCTCGACTTAGCTATTCTGGAGCATGTGGAACTGCATGATTCACTGAATGCTGATGAAGCATATAAGAAAATTGACGAAATCCCTTTCGATTTTCAGCGCCGACGCATGTCAATTGTTCTGCAGCGTACTAACGGCAGTCATCTGCTGATATGCAAAGGTGCTGTGGAAGAGATGTTGCATGTGTGTTCACGCGCTTATGACCCTGGTGATGACAGACAATTGCAAATCGATACTGACCAAGTGGTCCCGATGGACGACAATATCAGAGAACGCATTCTCAATATGTCGAGGGAACTCAATAAAGAGGGATTACGTGTGCTCATCGTGGCTGTAAAGATGCTCGACAATCACAATCTCGCTTATTCTTGCGATGACGAGCAAGATATGATTATGGCTGGCTTCGTTGGATTTCTCGACCCTGCCAAACCATCAGCTAACACTGCGATTGAATCGCTTCAGCAATTGGGAGTTAACGTCAAGGTTCTCACCGGCGACAACGATATTGTGACCAAAAAGATTTGCAGGGATGTAGGCATTCCTTTCGATAAGATATTACTTGGCAATGAAATTGAGGAAATGAGTGATGCTGAACTCGCTAATAAAGTTGACGACATCGCAATATTCGCCAAATTAAGTCCAATGCAGAAATCACGTATCGTCACAGTGCTTCAAAGCAAAGGACGCACTGTTGGCTTCATGGGCGACGGCATCAATGATGCTGCTGCTCTGAAGGCTGCCGACGTGGGCATATCCGTTGACACTGCCGTCGACATTGCAAAGGAAAGCGCCGACATCATCTTGTTGGAAAAGGACCTCAACATTCTGCGCACCGGTGTGGAATACGGCCGAATGACATTTGGCAACATCATCAAATATATCAAGATGACCACCAGCAGCAATTTCGGGAACATGCTTAGTATGCTGGGCGCAAGCATTTTCTTGCCTTTTTTGCCCATGCTTCCCATTCAGATATTATCCCAAAATATGCTCTACGACATCTCCCAGACAGCAATTCCATGGGACAGAATGGACGAAGAGTTTATTCGCAAGCCAAAGGTCTGGAAAGTGTCAGGCATATCACGCTTCATGTTATTCATGGGTCCCGTTAGCTCAATCTTCGATTATGCCACTTTCGCGCTGATGTATTTCGTCTTTGCTGCCAAAGTTCCTGCACTTCAGAGTCTGTTTCAGACGGGTTGGTTTGTCGAAGGTTTGCTTTCGCAGACACTTATTGTACACTTCATCCGTACACGCAAAATTCCATTCCTGCAGAGTTGCGCCACAAAGCCGGTAATTGCAATGACTTCACTGATAATGCTTGTTGGGCTTGCCATTCCGTTTACTCCATTAGGTGCCGCCCTCAAAATGACGCCATTGCCAATGTCCTATTTCCCATTTTTAGCGGTAATCCTCATCTGTTATTGTTTGCTCTCACAAGTTGTGAAGCGTCTGTTCATAAAGAAATATAATGATTGGTGACATCTGATGCATTTTCAAATCAGACAAATAAACTCTATCGTGTCAATTATCTTAAAATCATCGAGGTAGTGGCGAATCCATATATCCGCCCTCTAAAACGATAGGCGCTTTATCCAATCACATACAACGGTTATGAAACATCTGTTCAAGTTTCTTCATGCTTTCCATGAGTTCAGTAAATGTAGGATGATTGCCATAAATCATTGATTCACTCATATATTCATAATCTTTTTCCCATTTTTCTCGGCATTCAATTGGTGGGACAAGTTGTATTCGGTCACGAATGTCCGGCGTATAATCCACCCCCTGAATACTGGTTAAAGTGGAACGATGATGATGAATGGTTATCCACAGTTCATTATTTTGTATTGCTCTTTCCGCAATTCCTCTCTGCATCATCATGTAGAGGTCATAAATATGACGTGAACGCCGACGTGCATCCACATCGCTATTCACAGAAAATAATTCATGGAGCAGAAAGGATTTTTCAAGAAAAGTCTTTTCTGCTATGGCTGTTCTAACCATAGTTTCAGCAATGGTAGTACTAATATTAGGTAAAGCATCTTCCGTCATACTTGTAATTTTAGTTTCCTCAAAAGGTTCCAATAAGGAACGCGAGCCGGCTTCAATCTTAACGACAGGAGCTATGTAGTCCAATTTATCTTCAAACGCAGAGCGATAACGGACATATATGCATCGAGGTTCTGGGTATGTGCTGTCACCCTCTCCATCTGGTTGTGCCTCTACCGAGCATAAATATTTCAATGGAGTTTGATTGACAGCTTCGACAAGTTGTGAGAGTAGTTCATCCCTGACAAATATTGAGGATGCTTTACGCAATTTCTTGACTTGCCTCTTGGTTAAGTCTCCTTCAAACTCAAATAATCCCCTGTCAATAGCCAAGTCTATGTCCTCCGAAAATCTGCTAATCAACCCCCATACTTTGCTAATCGATGTTCCACCCTTGAATACAATGTTTTCGGAGCAAGGAAAGCTGAACACGATTTGCAAGATGACAGTGACCCACATGTCCTTCTCTATTGCCTGCTTAGGAAGTGCTTTCTTTATCGCAGCCTGCTCTAATACCATACGCTGTTGTTCAGCTGTCAAAGCAAAATAGTTACTTTTCATACAATGATTTTATGATTGATGACACCCACGCAGGCATCAGTTTATAGTCCTGTTTAACAATCTGTTCCTTATCCTTCGCCAATAAAACTTTTGTCTGAGTAAGGATTTCGTCTGTAATCAGTCCTTTTCCAATACTTTTGAACGCAAAAGTCAAAAGCATTGCAAGGTGAGAATTAAAAGCCAAATTCTTAGGAGATGTATGTTTAAATTGTATTGTGGCTCCATTATCAAGAGTCAGTTTACGATTGGAACCATCAGTAAGATATTGAATATTCATCGGTATCTGTGTGGAAAAGCCAAGTCTATTGAGCGCATATTGACCTGTCGGCACAATTCGAACCTTGTCTCGTTTGGCTATGCCTTCTGCAATATCCTCCAATGTTGGATATAATACTCCAAGCCCAAGCGCCTTTTCTATTTTCGGATAGTAATACACCCCACGGCTAATGCGTATAATTATATTTTCTTTTGCTATTCTCTCCAAAGCCTTATTGATGGATTTCTGCTCTCCATAATGCACAAAATTAGATGCAAAAGTAAATTTACCCCTACCGCATTTTTTAATATTATCAATTATCTTATTTTCAATGCTTTTACTTTCCATAAATATTATATTTTGTCGCAAAAATAGATAATTTTTACGACAAGGCAAAAGTCTTGCCAACAAAATTTTAAAAGAAACCGTATTTTACCATTTTCACAACTGGAATACGGTTTTTGTGATTATTTAGGTTTGGGCTTAATTGGCATTTCAAAGAGTGTATTTTGTTTATCGAAAATCCTTCTGTTTTTCCGTTTTCCTTGCATCTTCCCCTCAATCCCTCACTATTTTGCGTCAAAAAAACATATTATGGTCCCAACATCCGATAATCTTTGGCAGAAAATGGCTGATGGCGGCATGACTTTCCGCAGCCGTTCCACCGAACTTCCGTACATGAACATTCCCGCCGGCAATGCTGTCGATGTCGGCCTCATGCTTCATGATTCCCCAGACCTATGGCGGGGCTTGTGGCGCGAGGGCGAGATGGCCTGCCTGTTCGCCGACACTAACCTTGGCAAGAGCATCCTTGCCGTGCAGATGGGCAATGATGTGGCGCACCGCTTTAAGCGCAATGTTCTTTATTTCGATTTTGAGCATTCAATCGCCCAGTTCGCCCGCCGTTATTCCGTCAACAGGAAGCCGTTCAAGTTCAGCCCGTATTTCCGCCGCGTCAATCTGCGCGAAATTTACGGCCCAGCACCATTCGGCAAGGAAGTCGTCGACGGCATTGAGCGCATGGTTGTGGATAATCGTGCTGCTGCAATCGTCATCGACAATCTCACCTCCGTAATCGGCGATGTCAGCAATCCTCGCCTTGTTCGCCGCTTCATCGAGCAAA
>JAKVKZ010000001.1 GCA_022484565.1 Muribaculaceae bacterium | reverse complement strand
CAAGAAAAAAGCACGTGAAAGACTGCTGTCAGAAGAAGGGCTTAAACACAGAGGCAGGCGGTGCATAGAACCCGAAGCCGTTTTCGGGCAGATGAAGTACAATATGGCATACCGGCGCTTCAGACACGCCGGCAAAGATAAAGTCACTATGGACTTTGCCTTCTTCGCCATGGCATTCAATATAAAGAAGATGTGCAAAATGGTAGAGAACATACAGCCGGAAACCGCCAATAAAACTGTTTCGGACGCATCAAAGACTATTTATGGCTTTCTATTATACCTCTATAGAACTTCATTTTGCCAATTCTCTGAAAATAAAGCTGCATAAAGTATAATTATCTAATTAATGAAAATTGCCATATATATTAAAAGAGGATGCATCGTTTTGACACACCCTCTTCTTTTTTTTGCATTGCTTGTTGACGCTCGGCGGGGCTACTCGCCCCTTGCCGCTTGGCGCTCCAGCGGTGTGTGTTTCATATTAATTTTCACTTCCACTGGCGCTCCGTTGTTGCACTTCTATTGTGAATCTGCATTCTCTTATCCCTGATTCGTATATTGTTTTCTCTATTTTCCTTCTGCATCCTAATGTATTCGCACTTCCAATTTTTCATCCATTTAGCTCATAAAAATGGATGAAAAGGATAGAAAATATCCCCAAATAAGCAGCAGTGTAAAATATTATTTTACGATATGTATAAATTTTTTATACTCTATAATAAATTTTAATTTTTTTCAACGGAATATGCAATTCTTTCATTATTTTTACACGACCAAATACTATATAACCACATAGATTAATACTATTATGTTAATCGGAAAAAGAATAAAGGAAGTCGTAAACATGCAGGGAAGATCAGTGGCATGGCTTGCTACACAAATGAACTATGAGCGGGCAAATGTGTATAACATTTTCCGGCGTAAGTCCATCGACACTGAATTGCTACGAAAACTTTCAGTACTTTTGAAATATAATTTTTTCTTTGACCTTGCTAACGATTTTGAGAACAGCGACAAAGAATTATAAAATTGAAATAAACCAATCTTAATACTCTGTGAAATCAATTTTTAATTAATAAATGATTTTGCAAGGTAAGATTTTTGTCTAAACACTTGCAAAAACTAATAGAAAACACTTATCTTTGCAATGGAAAAAGCCACTGCAAAATGCAGAATGGCATAGTATGAATAAAATAAATATTATTAGTATGAATGACGACGACTCGAACACAATCGACGTAGGTAGCCGTATAGCTACTGTTTTAAAATCCAAAGGATTAAATGTGTCATGGTTGGCAAAGCAAATGCATTATGAGCGTGCCAACATCTACAACATCTTCCACCGCAAATCCATTGATACGGAACTGTTGCGCAAAATTTCTGTTATTCTTGAGAACAATTTCTTTGATGAGATATCACGCATCATTGAGAAGCAGATAAAAGAACAATAGAAAACCACAACAAACTATTTAGCACTATTTTGCGGGATTTAGAACGAAAAAGAACTGAAAGAAAGGACAAAACCAAATTGCGGTTTTGTCCTTTCTTGTGGGCGTTGACGGATTCGGACCGCCGACCCTCTGCTTGTAGGGCAGATGCTCTGAACCAGCTGAGCTAAACGCCCAAGGTGTTCCTTGTAAAAGTGTTGCAAAGGTAGTTCAAATTCCTTGAATCCGCAAATTTTTTAAAGGCTAAAAATTCAATATTTTTCTTTTTGAATGAATTTCAGCATATTTTCAAGCATAGAAACTTTCGGCATATCCACATTTACCTTATGCGCTTCAAGAATCGGACGTGAATAAAGATAATAAATCTCCATTGGCCTGCGATTATCGTAATCCAACTTCATACTTGGTGAATATGGCGTCATTACCTTGGTGGACGCTATCATAACATCAGCAAATGAATCAGGAATAGGATGCTCAACTCCAGCCGCATTACCAGCATGAATCACCTCAAGCATCAACTCTCGGATAAGATGTTCAGTGTCATTATTAGCAAGCAGTAAGTTGGTGGTAGTGTCAAGCGCAACTGTCATTCCATTGAACGGAATGTTCCAAACCGCCTTTTTCCAACGGGATTCAGCATAGCAAGCAGTGACAGCCTCAACACCTACTTCAGTGAAATCACGAATTACGTCCGCTATAACTTCGTCAGCACCAGCACAAAACGGTGCAATAGTGAGTTTGCCATAATCCTGATGGCTGATATGCCCAAGGCCAACTTTACCGCTGCATATAAATGCCAATCCAGCGGCAATAGGCAGATTAGGAAAAGTTTCATGCAAATCCGCTTCAAGGCCTATTCCATTCTGAATCAAAATTACCAAAGTATGTTCATGCAATAAATGCGGCAACATTTCAGCAAGCCGGAAATTATTGACAGTTTTAAGGCACACAAGCACTACATCGCACTTCGGCATCTCGGCTGAATCAGCATAAACATTAATTCCATCAAGATGGAAGTTCCCATTGACAGAATCAATTTGCAATCCATGGGCTTTCACATACTCATAATCATGATGCAACAGAAAATGCACATCCTTACCACCTCGGGCAAGCATTCCACCATAGTAACCGCCTATAGCTCCAGTTCCTATAACACCATAACTCAGCATGACACCATAAATTTATGCCTTATTTCTTGAAATTATCAGCGTAACGGGCAAGCAATGGTTTGAATCCAGGAAGAGCGCGCAAAGGCTCAATAGAAAAATAAGCTTCCTTATTCAGTGCCAAATTTCTATAACTTCCGTATCCTTCAGCAAGCGCTGCTTCCAAGTAAAGAAGCGCTTTATCATTATTGCCAGTCTGCGATAAAAGTACGGCTGCATAATAAGCGGCCTCACCTCCAGCCCTATCAGGATTCTTAACAATATCATCAGCCCACTGATTTGCCTCATGACTGCGGCCAAGGCCCTGCAAAGCAAAACCCTTCATGGCATAAATAGAAGAATCAGACGACTCCATAGCCAAAATAGCCTTATAATCAACAGTTGCCAAATTTGGAGTATTCATCAAATTCTTCTCTACCCAAGCACGAAGCAACTGCACATCAGCATTTACCGGCTTTGCAGCAACAGAAGCATTAAGGGCAGTCAGCGCATTACTATTATCGCCTTGGACTAACAATATTTTAGCTTTTTGTTCAAGAGCCTCATAATCTGAATCATTCAAGGCAAGAGCCTTATCAATAGTTATGAGGGCAGCAGTAGGATCGCCTTTTTCAAGTTGCAATTCACTCTGCAGCGTGAAATAGTCAGGGCGTGTGGAGCACAAGCCAATAGCAGTGCCAACACTAAGAAGAGCATCATCATATTTGCCAAGCTGATATTCGCACTGGGCCATATTATAGTAGATGCCATGGTAAGAATAGAGCTTTGCATCAATGATAGTTCTGTAATCGTTCTTGGCTGCAGCATAATGACAGTGCCGCATTGCAATGGCAGCACGTATATAATAAAACATGCCGACTTTCGGAGCTTTATCTATAGTGTTGCTTAAGGCAGTTATGACATCCTTATAGTGGGAATCGCTCAGCTTAATCAAATGGCTCATGGCATTGGCATCACCATTCTTAACGCTCATCGCCATAATTAAATCCTGTGCTGAAGCCACATAATTTCCAGTCATTTCAAGCACTTCTGCCCTATTCACATAAACCCTTGGTTCAGCAGGATATAAGCTAACCGCACGATTCATATATTCCTCAGCCTGTCCCATATTTTTTTCTTTTGCACTTACGCGTGCCATGCCAGCCAATGCGTCATAATTAAGATTATTAGCCGAAAGAAGTTTTTGATAGGCACCTCTTGCAGTGGCATAATCACCATTTTCATAGGCTGCATCAGCAAGTAGCGTAGCACAACTCAACGAAGTAGGGTCGATAGCGGCAGCACTCCTCAAATCAGTAAGCTCAGCAGATTTATTGCCCATAGATCCCTGAATCTGCGCCCTAAGCATATATTGCTCGACACGAGTATCCTTGTCGTTGACCGGTGCATATTTCATGGCGGTATTCACATCATCAAGAGCCAATTGATATTTACCGTCCATCAGATATTGGTTGGCACGACTATAAAGGACGCCATAGTCATGTGGATTTTCCTTCAATTCCTGATTATATACCTGCATTACAGCATCATTAAATTTATTCTTAACTATTTTGATACTGTCGCTTTGAGCAAAAGCGAAAGAAGTTGCAAACAGGCAACAAATCAGCAATGTCACATTTCTAAATCTCATAATATGTTCAGTTTATTTATTTTGGTCATTAATTTTGTTTATTGTCATTCTTATTTCCGTAAGGCGAGTAAGCAATCCGTCGATAAGGTCCAATCGGAGCATATTTGCTCCATCACTTTTGGCAACCGCAGGATTTTGATGAGTCTCAATAAATAGTCCATCAGCACCAATTGCCACAGCTGCACGGGCCATAGGCTCAATCAGTTCAGGCATACCGCCTGTGACACCTGACGTTTGGTTAGGCTTTTGCAGTGAATGGGTGACATCCATAATTACAGGACATCCATTCTTGCGCATCTCAGGTATTCCACGAAAATCAACCACAAGGTCCTGATAGCCAAAAGTAGTGCCACGTTCCGTTATTGCAACTTCATCATTGCCGGCATCACGCACCTTTTGCACGGCGAAAGCCATAGCCTCAGGTGAAAGGAACTGACCTTTCTTGATGTTAACCATTTTGCCAGTCTTTGCCGCAGCAACGAGCAAATCAGTCTGGCGGCACAAGAAAGCAGGTATTTGAAGCACATCCACATATTCAGCAGCTAAAGAAGCCTCCTCAATGGAATGGACATCAGTTACCACAGGAATATTGAAAGTGTTGCGAACTTTTCTCAAAATCTTCAACGCCTCTTTATCACCGATACCAGTGAATGAATCTATTCTGGAGCGGTTAGCCTTACGGTAGCTGCCCTTAAAGACATAAGGGATGCCAAGTCTCTGGGTAATTGCAGAAATATGTTCGGCAATTTCCATTGCCATTTTCTCCCCCTCAACCACACAAGGTCCGGCTAAAAGGAAGAAATTTCCACAAGACGACGACATTAATTCTTTAATCATAACCGATATATATTTTGTCATTCAGTGTGAATGCCATCAACGACATGGCAAGTTGCACAAGCCATAAGCGCAGCAGTCTCTGTACGAAGCCGACTGCGGCCAAGTGAGACAGGCATGAAACCCGCTTTCAAGGCAGCATTGATTTCTTCACGGCTAAAATCACCTTCGGGACCAATCAGAATAAAGGAATCCGCACCATTTTGCACCTCTTTTGCAAGAAGTCTCCGCTGCATATCCTTTTCGCAATGGGCAATATATTTGTTCCCTTCAAAAGGCATATTTATCGCGTCCATTACTGGAGTCATCTCATCAAGCTGAGGCAAAGTAGCCTTTAGCGACTGCTTCATTGCCGAGACCAAAATCTTATGCAAACGTTCAGTTTTAAGCACACGGCGCTCACTGAATCGGCATTCAATAGGAATAATGCGGTCAATGCCCATTTCAGTCATCTTTTCCGCCATCCATTCCATGCGGTCAAGATTTTTTGTGGGAGCAACAGCCACAATGATATTCCCATTCCATTGCTTATTTTCCACTTGCTTTTCCGTTATCTCAACTGCACATTTTTTAGGATGAGCCATTGAAATACGGCAAGCGTAAGTGGTGCCTATCCCGTCAACAACTTCTATCAAATCACCCTCTTTAAGCCTCAGAACACGCACCGCATGCTGCGATTCCTCTTCAGGAAGCGTTAAAGCAGTGGCAATGTCAGGGGCAAAAAAACGGTGCATGATTTAATTACATTTTTTGTGCGGACGGCTCTACTGGACGCACGTGCTTATACTTGAACAATATTGCAAAAAGAATAAATACCACAAGAGCATAAGCTGCGAATATCAGCCACGGATACTGCCAATCGCCAGTAAAATAAGATGCGTTGCCTACAGTTGTCCAATGGCAATAATGATTGATGATTGCACCAGCTCCAAGAGTTCCAAAAGTAGCTCCTACGCCGTTGGTCATAAGCATGAACACTCCTTGTGCGGCACCCTTGATTGACTTATCAGTCTCCTGTTCAACGAACAAAGCTCCCGACACATTGAAGAAATCAAATGCCACGCCGTAAACAATCATTGAAAGGATGAACAGCCACAAGCCTGAACCCGGATTGCCAATTCCAAAGAATCCAAAGCGGAGTACCCATGCCATCATAGCAATAAGCATCACCTTCTTTATTCCAAATCTCTTCAAGAAGAACGGAATAAGAAGAATACACAAAGCCTCCGATATCTGCGACAATGACGTAAGTAAAGTAGCATTGTTAGCACCGAAAGTTGAAGCATATTCAGCTACACCCTTAAACGATGTGATGTAAGGGGTAGCATAGCCATTCGTAATCTGCAATGAAACGCCCAACAACATCGAGAAAATGAAGAACAATGCCATCTTCTTTATTTTAAAGAGCTTGAATGCATTCAAGCCAAACGCATCAACGAGCGAAACTTTACCTGCATTTCTTCCTTCAGTAGGACAAGCAGGCAATGTGCAGGCATAAATTCCAAGTATCAATCCAAGAATTCCGCAGAATAGCAGTTGCATATCAGTGTACTGGAAGCGGAAACCGGCATAAGGATTTTCCGATGACAAGGTAAAGCCTAAATGTCCATCGACAAAATATACACTGTTGACAAACCACATCGATGCGATAAAGCCCACAGTGCCAAGCACACGGATAGGCGGAAAGTCCTTGATAGTGTCGTAACCGTTACGCTTCAGAACAGAGAAAGCGACAGTGTTGGAAAGCGCGATTGTAGGCATATAAAATGCAACGCTACAAGTATAAAGCGTGAAGAATGTACTGAAATCCAACTGGTCGTGGGTGTGTCCATACCACCATGCACTCAGCATGAACAATCCTGCGAGGAAATGGCAAACTCCAAGCAATTTCTGTCCCTGCATGTACTTATCGGCAATAATGCCAATGATAGCAGGCATAAAAATAGATACTATTCCCTGCACCGAATAGAACCAAGAAATTTCCGTTCCAAGTCCGTGAGGTCCAAGATAGTTACCTATACACGTTAGATAAGCGCCCCATACAGCGAACTGCAAAAAGTTCATTATCGCCAATCTCGACTTTATTCCACTCATAGTAATATGATTTTTAAGTTATTATTTTATGATATTTTGAAAGTCAAACATTATTCTCCCGCTCCATTTTCTGTTCGTCACGCTTGCGTGTGATGACTTTTTTAATTTCGGCAGCACGCTCATATTCTTCACGTTCCACACACTCTTTCATCATGCCCTCAAGGACATCAATAGTGCAGTCGTCAAGACCTTTCTTTCCTCCTTTACCTCCTCCTTCTTTTTTGTTCTCAATAAATCCAGTTTTATGCAGGATTTCAGGAGTTGTGAAGATTGGCGCATCAGTGCGGAGAGCAAGTGCAATAGCATCGCTCGTGCGTGAATCCAGCGAAATCTGGCGATCCTCACTGCTGAAGTGCAGTTCCGACAGGAAAATACCGTCCTCAAACTTATATATGAACACTTCATCAAGAGTAATCCCGAATCCATGAGCAAGGCTTACGAATAAATCGTGAGGCATAGGACGAGGAGGTATGATATTCTCCAATCTTACAGCAATTGATTGAGCTTCGGCAATACCAACCACAATGGGGATACGATATAATCCCCCCACCTCGCTCAACACAAGTGCATAAGCACCGGCTTGAACTTGGCTGTAAGTGATTCCCAAAACTTTCAGTTCCACTCTTTCCATAATCAAACTTCTCCTTTATTTTTCTTTGCAAATATACTACAACTCGAAAACAGAATAAAATAAATCACAGAAATATTTTGAACGCCATCAGTTGGTATATATTCAATCAAATTTACACTTTTTGACCTGTAATCACGCCACTTCCGTAGCAAAGATGCCGGTCCTTATCATAAATCACGGCAAACTGACCAGGAGCAATTCCCTGCACCTTATCCGTCGACTCAAGCACATATTCACTGTCGCGGAGATGCCGCAATGTGGCATCCATAAACACAGGAGTGTGCCTATTCTTGAAAGTCACGGCAATGGGTTCAGAGACATCCTGCCAAGGATTACCTGAAATAAAATGCATCTCATCGATATGCAATGTGGTGCCATATTGCTTTTCAGCGCCATAGCCCTGACTAACGTAAATCACATTATCCTTGATGTTCTTTTTCACTACGTACCAGGGGCCTCCACTAAGTCCAAGACCTTTTCGCTGACCGATAGTGTGAAACCAATAGCCATTATGCTCACCAAGTTTACGCCCCGTCTCAATCTCTATAATATTCCCACGGCGCTCGCCAAGATGCCGCTTGATAAAATCATTATAATTGATTTTGCCAAGGAAACAAATGCCCTGACTATCCTTGCGGAACGCATTTGGCAATTTCACTTCAGCCGCAATGCGCCGCACCTCACTTTTCGGCATATTCCCGATAGGAAACATAAGGTGCTGAAGTTGCTCGTAAGAGATTTGAGCCAAGAAATCAGTCTGGTCCTTTACGGGGTCGACAGCCGTCGCAAGGTATTTCTTGCCATCAACAAAGTCAGTTGTGGCATAATGTCCTGTGGCAGTCATGTCAAATTCATGTCCCCAACGCTGTTCAAAATATCCGAACTTTATCATTTTATTGCACATCATGTCGGGGTTAGGCGTCAAACCTGCCTGCACGGTGCGCAATGCATAATCCATAACATTATCCCAATATTCCTGATGAAGCGACACAACCTCGAAAGGCAATCCATACTGCTTAGCGATAAAAGTACACATTTCAATGTCCTCTTCAGCCGAGCAGTCACCCTCATCATTATCCATGCCGATACGAATGTAGAACAAATGCAATTCATGGCCCTCACCCATCAGCTTATGGACCACAACAGCACTGTCAACACCACCAGAAATCAATACGGCTATCTTCATTATTCAAATTTCGCTTTAAGCTGATTCCAAAGCATCCTCCGACTCGTCGTCACGATCATTCTCCATGCTGAGATAGTGCCGCGAGATGAGGTAATCAAGAGATATTTTGCCCGGACCGGCAAGAAGCATATAGATAAAAATCCCGATAAACATTATCGGCAAATAACCCGGTTGAGTACTAATCAACTGCGAAGCAGGCACATCAACAAGGCTATTCAGAATGACATGCTCAGCCACTATCATAGAGACAAGTGGCGGAATTACCGACAAACGGGTTAAGAATCCGAATATTATCAGAGTGGAGCACACCAACTCAATTATTATCATCACTGTCAATCCAGTAGCACTATCCATACCCAAAACGGCAAACTCACTCTGCAAACTAAGAGTGGAGAAATGCGCAATCTGGCGAATGCCAAACTGCAAGAACATCACTCCGGTAAAAAGCCGGATAAACAATCTCGACATATTGCTGTAAGTGTGGCCTGTGCCATGCACAAACAGATATTTCACCGCCTTTGGAATCATAACAATTATTTTAATTATTCATTAAACATATACTTAACTCCTTCAAGTGGCACATTCTTATTAAGAATTTTGCCATCCTTATCAAGGACGTAGAAACTCGGCGACAGACGGATATCAAAAATCTCATCGGCCTTGTCGCTTGCGCCAATTATCCAATTATCAGCATCCTTCTTAGCACTTTCAGCCCATTCTGTGCTGTAACCGTCGGGAGTGATACTGACAATTTTCACATTACCTTTAGAAATAAAGGAATTAATAGTGACATCTGTGCTCAGACGCGTACGTGCTATTGAGCAATCCTCACAATCACGGGTATTGAAAAACAAAAGCACCACATCAGCGTGAATATCGCTAAGTTTCTGCTTATTTCCATTGACATCAGTGAATTCAAAATCAGGAGCAGGCTGACCAATAGCATTCTTGCCCATCTTTTCAAGCTGAATCTTATAGCGTTCCTTTTCATCGGATTTCACACGCTTTGACTCCATGACACTCTGAATAAACGGCATATACACCTCATCACTGTAATATTCAGCGCCCTGATCGTAAAGGCTGCGTTCCGCCAAATCCGCAATATAAAGGAAATTAGGCAAATTCGACTGTGCATGGTTCATAAGATTACGCACTGAAGCCAACATCACATTCGGATTCGATAACTTTACGACTTCAAGGTAATCATGAAAAGCCTGTTCAAATCCAGCCTTGTCCCTAATCGGTTTCGACACATCGAATTCATCCCAAAAATGAGCTGTCACATAATTAGTGCGGGCCTCGAGCGTCTTCATTGTGTCGGGAGCAACAGGATACTGGAAAAGAGGTTTCGGCTTAGCAGCCGCGGTGTCAGCAACTGCCCCATTCTGGCAAACAGCAGGTAATGCCATTACCAAAAGAGCAGCCATCAAAAATAAAAATTTCTTCATTATTCTATCTAAATACTTTCGTTTACATAATAATTCAATGTAAAAGTAGCAGTTTCCTATTAGAGTGCAAAACAATAGCGCCAAAAACGCCCGAATTGCAACATTTTTTAGGGTTTCACGGGCATGGCTGAAAAAACTTTAACGCACCAATAAAGAATATCGCATAGCAAAACAAGCTATATGCCATACGCGAGAAACGACATAGAAGCACCTCAGAAAAGAATCATAAATTAATAATTATAATCATAACCAAAGCGCTTCAGCCGCATCACATATTTTTAGCATTTCAGAATATGCCAAAAAAGTGTCTGGACACCTTGGGAGCTTATATCCCTCTGTTCTACTGATACGTTACGGAAGTGTTCACGGTTAGGGGGTGCACACAAGTGCCCATTAAATCGCCCTTCAATTTTCTTCCTCCCGCTTACTGCGAAACGACCGATTCCGCCGCACATCATTCTGAATATATTTCGCTGAATCCGCATATTAATTCAATTTAGCAGCAAATAAAATCAACGCGAAAATGCGCACTTACAAAATAATGCCTTTGGACATTGGAAAAACAATAAAAAAGGAAAAACAGAAATAGGATTTTAAACTATCCTATTGCAGCTTAGCTTCATTTCAACTTCTTGACCATTGCAATTATTACAAGGAAAACTGCGGCGGCAACATCAATGAACTGCCAATAAGGGCGACCTAAAGCAAATTTCAAAAATGGCTGGAAAAGAAGCACAAGCGCGCCAAAAACTATGGCAAGCGTCTGATTACCTGACCGCCACATATTGTAGGCAAAAATAGCGAATACAAGCATGGCTGCCCAACGGCACAAAGTGTAATAACCATACGGCATGTGGAACAGGCACAGCAACAGTGCAACTGCCATCACAAAAGCTGTGATTTGAAGTGGAGTAAGTGATTTAAAATCAAATTTCATGTTATTATCGATTAAAATTTATTTTCAGAGTTATAACAATTTGAACCCATGAGAGCGTGCATAATGGGTGCGGTAGAACTCGAAATGCCACCATTCACAATGGAATGTGCTGAAGCCAGCTTTACGCATTAAGCGACGGAGAAGCTGACGGTTACGTAGTGCCTCGGCAGAAATTTTATGGCTATTGACGAGATACCGCTCGGCATTGATGTGCGAAACGGGGCTGAAGCTGTCGAAAGGCGTGCCCATGTCCATTTCCTTGCCGTTATATGCCAGACCAATGTCAACAGCAATGGCATAGTTGTGAGGACCGCCACCACGAGGGCGTGCCACATAACGCTGATTATCGGTGCCTTTCACAAGCCGGAACATTTCGCGCTGAATCCGGACAGGACGCGCAGCATCATAAATCACAAGGCTATATGCAGGATTAATCTGCTTCAACAGTGACTGAACACCAGCTATCGCCTTTGCCACCTCGGGGCGGAAATAGGCACGGTGAAGATTACCGTACATGTTGCGATGAACAAAATTATCAGTCGTGGCATATTTCAGATTGACAAGAATGGTGGAATCAATAGTGTTGACATCAACAAGCCCAGCCTTAATGAATTCACGCTCTATAGCAACGATGCTGTCCTTAGCTGGTTGTGATTTTGGCTTGACTGCTCCCGTTGATTCCCGCTTTTGTGGCTGAACTGGCTTTGATTGATGGCCACCACAAGAATAAAAAAGAACTATCAGGATGAGAAATGCAATTTTAAATAATCTGAATTTTGACATTATTGATTTATTAGACTATTAGCCAATACAAAATTAGCTATTTTATAAGAATAAAATGGCACAAAACAACAGATACTTGTAATAAAACGGACTTAAAACTGGTATTTCTTGTAATAAAATGGACTTAAAATGGAGCCTGCACCAGAGGGAAACAGGCTCCAATAGGAATGTGATGGGAATATAGAATGAAAAAGTCAGATTAAATTGTCAAGCCAAAAATCGTTTTTTATCGTCTAATATCAGGCATCGGACAAAGAAAGCGAATCGCTGCAAAGCAGTTCGGCTGATTCCAATAGCAGAGCATCAACCACAATGGAAATATTTGTTTACAAGCTGCTGAACTTCCTTTGGATTGTGCTCAATGTCCTCACGTAGAGTCTTGTCGCGGAACGACTTGAGATTGGCGATAATGCCATCAATCATTGCAGGACTGAAAACGTTGTAACGTTCGTAGATATGCCGTTGCGCAAGGAGGCAATCGGCAGATTCGTAGCAACTTGCAGGAAGTTGCTTGAGCGAATGGAGAATTGCGGCGTTCTTACGGTCGTGAATATTCACATCGACAAACGTGGAGCGCGCGATTTGCAATGCATCACTGATTTCAAAGCCATGACGGCAGGCGACACACAGACCAGCAATAAGTTGATACACATCGGCTGAACCATCAGGTGAACGCATCTCGACGGTCTGCTTCTCATTAGTGAGATAAGCATTCTCCTTTTCAAGAGGATTGGCAATTCCGCACATGTTGGCAGCAGTTGACCAGCCAAGCGGGACACGGACAAGAGCAGAGCGGTTGCTAACGCCCCAACAAACATTAGTAGGAGCTTCCTGATGCGGGACAAGACGGAAATAAGAAGACGGATTCTTATTGCCGAATGCAGTGATTGACTGGGCAAGAGTCATCATTCCAGCAATGCCCTTTTTGGCGATATCGGAAAGTTCACCGGCCGAGAGCATCATATTCTTGCCATTCTTCTTGAAAAGCATGTGGATGTGAAGTCCTGAACCAGCTTTGCCAGTGGTGATTTTGGGAGCGAATGTAATGTCAAAACCACTACGGAAACCTGCATTCCTGATAACCCATTTAGCAAGCATCAGTTCATCGGCAGCCTTTTCAGCAGGCACTGGAATAAATTCAATCTCATTCTGTTCGTAAGAATTTCCATCAAGCGTGAAATTCCCCACCTCGGAATGACCATATTTAATTTCGCCACCAGTCTGCGCAATATACGACATGCACTGGGAGCGGAAATCATTCATCTTGGCAAAAGGCGAAGATTCATGATAGCCGTGCTGGTCAGTTGCAGGGAAAAGAGGCTGCTCAGGAGCAATCACATAATATTCAAGTTCTCCCATCGCATAAAACTCCATTCCAGTGACTTCGGTAAAAGCCCGACAAGCCTTGGAAAGAGTGTGATTAGGAGCGCTTTCAAGCAGTTCTCCATCCTTATTGAAAAATGAGCAAAGCAAATCGAGAGTAGGAATTTCAGCAAACGGGTCAACGAATGCAGTGGAAAAACGCGGAATAACATAAAGGTCACTGCTTGAAGCCTCAATGAAAGAGAAAAGGCTTGAACCATCGACGCGCTCTCCACAAGAAAGAATTGTGTCGAGATACGCCAGATTAGTAACAGCAAAATTCAATGTCTTCAATCGCCCGTCACCGCCTGGATAAAGGAAATTGACCATGCGGATATCGTTCTGACAAATATAGGAAATGATGTCGGCTTTAGTGAAATCATTTGCCGGCTTATTTAGAAATGCCACCACTTTATTGGCATTCAGAAGCAATTCATTGCTAAGTTTTTTTTGTTCAGTCATATCGGTATTAAAAATTTCAGTTAATATCTTGTTTATGTTTTACAAATATACGACAGAAATGACAAAATGACAAATTAATCATAAAAAATTATCAGATTTAAGGAAAAATAAATCAAAAATCAGGCCAAACCAACCTGCATAAATGTCAAATTGATTTGGCCTGATAAAAATTATAGATGTATTTACCTTCTATTGGATTCCCAAATCCTTCAAAGTACGAGGAGCTGGAACTGGAGGCAACGGAACACGGGTTTTAAGTTCGTCGAGAGCAACCTTGACAGCCTCGTTGAGTTGCTGATCCTCGCCCATCTGTTCCTTGACAGGGTCATTATCGAGAAGAATATCAGGGTCAACGCCATGATTCTCGACAATCCACTTGCCAGTCTTGGCATCGTAGTTAGTGAAGAACGGAACACGAATATCAGTACCATCCATGTAAGGCAGCGAGCCGGATATGCCGATAATGCCACCCCAAGTGCGCGTGCCGATGATTTTGCCAATCTTAGTGGCCTTGAAACTCCATGGGAAGAGGTCGCCATCGGAAGCGGAATATTTGTTGACAAGCAACACCTTAGGACCAACCTGAGTGCCCATAGGAGTGGTGCCAATCTTGTTGGAGCCACGCATCATTGTGAGACGATAAGGGAAACGGAGCAAACGCTCGATAACCATTGGGGAGATGTTGCCACCACCATTGCCACGGTCGTCAATAATCAAAGCCTGCTTATCGAGTTGAGGATAATAATAGCGTACAAACTCATTCAAGCCTTCAGGTCCCATGTCAGGGATGTAGATGTAACCAATCTTGCCGCCTGATGCTTTGTCAACAGTCTTTATATTGTTCTGCACCCAAGCGTAATGATAGAGAGGATATTCATCATCAATAGGCTTGACAACCACCTTGCGGGCACCAGCAAGCGATGCAGTGGAATTAATGCCAAGTTCAGTGAGCACGCCAGCCTTGCCGGCAAGCAACGAGTAAATGTTATCAGTGGAATCGGTAGGAACGCCATCGACAGAGACGATGAAATCGCCCTTCTTAATATTCATGCCGGGTTCAGTGAGCGGAGAATAAAGTTCCTTGCGATAGTTGGCACCAGGAAGTATGCTGTCGATGCTGAAGAAACCGCTCTTGTCATGGCTGATTTGAGCGCCAAGCAGTCCCATCTTCACTGTTGCAGCTTTGGCATATTCACCAGGGCTGACATAAGAGTGTCCGCACGACATCTCGCTGATAAGAGAACCGATAATGTAATTAAGGTCAACACGGCATTTCACATAAGGAAGAAGGACGGCATATTTCTGCTTCATCGCCTTCCAATCAACGCCATGCATATTTTCAAGATAGAAGCCGTCGCGGTAAGCACGCCATGCCTCATCGTAAATTTGTGCCCATTCCTTAGCATAATCCACAGTGGCCGTCATATCGGAAAGGTCAACTGCTTTGCTGAGGTCAGCCTTGCCTGAAGGCATATCAGTGACATAAACAGAGCCTGAGGACTGCTTATAAAATAGTGCTTTCTTGCCATCGGCTGTCGGGTACATTGAAACGCCATCGGCAACCGATTCATCTTTCTGCTCTGCAAGGTCGAATACCCTTACTCCATCACTATTCTCGTACCATACTTTTTTACCATTTGAATAGAAATTACCGTAATAATCAGCTTTGAGAGGCAGCTTGACAATTCGGTCGGCTATACCATCGAAGTCAATCTTAACAGATGGAGCAGCCGAAGCCTTTTCGCCTGAATCCTTTTTGTCGGACTTAGCTTTTGACTTAGCATTATTCTGCGAATCAGATGTCACCTTAACCTGAGCGTCATCAGGCAGGAACGGCGACTTAGTGTCCTTGGAAAGCAAAGCGATGTAAACGCCATACATGTTTTTGTAGGCAAAGTTCCATTCCACATCACTATAGATAGGATTCAAATCGCGGGCAGAAGCAAATACAAGATACTTGCCATCGGAACTGAACACTGGTGAACTTGAATCGTACCAACGCTCAGTAATTGGATACTGCTTGCCTGTTGCAATATTGTAAACATAAACCAAGCTCATATCGTTCTTTTCACTCTGAGTGTAAGTGAGCCACTGGCCATCGGGCGAGAACTCCACTCCAGGGAATTCACCGATGGAATCCTGCAAGAGGACTTTCTTGGAATGCGACGCAACATCAACAAGCACAACACGGTTCTTGCGGTCAGTGTATGCTATTTTGCGGCTATCCGGACTCCAAGTGGCAGTGCGAATATATGTGTCATTATCCTTTGTAAGCTGGATTGGATTGCCTTCCTTATTGTCCTGAAGCCACAATTCAGTTTCGCCAGTGCGGTCGCTGATGTAAGCGATGTATTTGCCATCAGGACTCCATGTGCCTTGACGCTCATTTGCGCCAGGAGTACGGGTGATATTGCGGGTAACGCCCTTCTCTACCGGAACATCGAACACTTCGCCACGGGCAGTGGCAACAATTCGGCTGCCATCGGGTGCCGCTTCAGCGTAAGTGATGTTCTTAGCGACATGCTTGATAGTGGAACGTGCATAAATGCCTTCAGCATTAATTGAAATGTCTATTTTAGTGCTCTGGCGAGTGGCAGGGTCAAGTTTATAAAGATAGCCGGCATTCTCGTAAACAATGACATGGCCATTGCTGCTCGGAAAGCGGACATCATAATTATCATAATTGGTAACCTTTTCAGTGGTCTTCGTCTTAGTGTTATAGACGAAGATATTCATAGTCTTGTCACGGTCGGAGATAAAGAAAATCTCATCGCCAATCCACATTGGCATAACATCCTGAGAGATATTATTAGTAATGTTAGTGACCGATTTTGCCTGAGGGTCGTAAATCCAAATATCATCAGCCATACCGCCTTTATAGTGCTTCCAAGTACGAAATTCACGGAACACGCGATTGTAGGCAAAAAGTTTGCCGTCGGGCGAATAAGAGCAGAAACCGCCTTCGGGAAGTGGAATCTGAGTAGGCATACCGCCATTGACAGATACCGTCCAAAGTTTGCCGTCGAAGCCATCGCTGATGCGGTTACGATACACAATATTCTTGCCGTCGGGCGACCAAGTCATCACCACATTGTTCGGTCCCATACGGTCACCGATGTCATCGCGGGAGTTAGTGCTCGTAAAAGTCAAGCGTTTTGGCGTTCCACCATTGGCCGACATAAGATAAACTTCAGTGTTACCATCGTATTGGCCAGTGAAAGCCAATTGCTTACCATCAGGGGAAAATCGTGCAAACATTTCATATCCAATGTGCGAAGTGAGGCGCTCAGCCTCACCACCTGACAACGGAGCCTTGTAAAGGTCACCGGCATAAGAGAACACCACATCGGTGCCGTTCGTCGTAGGGAAACGCAGCAGCCGAGCCTCATCAGCATTTGCAAACATTGCCACTAAAACGGACATCAATGAAAAAAGAAATATTTTCTTCATAAATAAAAATTTGATATAAATTTCAAGATAAAGTGTGCATGTGACTAAAACAATTCATTCACTAATGACACGCAAAGATAAGTAAAAAGGGCGTGAAATGCAAAACCCACGCAAAAAAACAGCAAGGAGGCTGTACTTATCAATAAAATAAGCACAAATCACAAAACATGGAAACAGAATGGACAACTACGGCACAAGGACAAGACGCAAACCAGTGCCTTCCTCGGTGTAGGAATCGGCAAAGCCGTGGCGATAAGAACAACGCGCCACAGTGGCATCATTGTCAAAACTGCCTCCACGCACAATACGCCAATTGCCACTGTCGGCACCAAGAGGATTGGTGAGGACAGCCGAAGTGTAATCAGCCCTCAAATCCCAACACCATTCCCACACATTGCCGCTCATGTCGAAAAGGCCAAGTTCATTGGCCTTCTTATGCCCCACTGCATGAGGGCGGAAATCGCTGTTGTCGCTTTGCCACGCCACATCGCTGACAGAATTGCTGCCTGAATATTTGTAGCCTTTACTTTTGTTGCCACCACGAGCCGCAAACTCCCATTCAGCCTCCGTGGGCAAACGGAAACCACCAGTAGCACTAACCAACTCAACCGTGGCCTCCATGCCACGGCCAGTGATGCGATAACAGCATTTAAGGCCACATCTCAAACTCAAAACATTGCAGAAACGGCAACAATCAATCCAACTGGCATGATTAACAGGAAGAGCCAGCCCCTTATTTTCACTCGGATTCCTTTTCATTACACTGCTCCACAGCTTTTGCGTAACTTCATATTTGCCGATGTAAAAACCGCTGACTGTGACGTTGTGAACCGGCTTTTCCCATTGGTAAGCTTCAGTATCGGAACTGCCCATAGAGAAAGTGCCGCCATCCACCCACACCAAGCCAACTTTCTGAATTGCTTTAAGCACGACAGCAGACGGCTTGTCCTGCGCCATCGACGGGCAAAAGCACAGCAACATAATTGCCATGAGAACAATCAGGAAACTTAAATTTTCTTCATAAGATTTCATGTCTTCTTGGTTTTCGTTTTTAAAAGTTTTTTCATTGCGAATATAATCCAATACTTTATCAAGACAAAATTTTGTCGCAAAATAATACAAAAAACTACCTGCGAAAAGAGATGAGACAATACGCAATGGCGATAGAAAAGAGATACAAACAGGACAAAATCAAAGGATAATAACTCAAATATTTGATTTTAGGATTCAAAATGAGTCTCAAGACACGAATATTTGCTAAATTTGAGGCGAAACTAATCAAAAGAAGATATGGACGACGAAATATATTATGACGCAGTGGACATGCTGAAAGAACTGATAGCAACACCATCGACGAGCCACGATGAAGCAAAAGCCGTCGACGTGGTGGAACGCTGGATGCGCAAAGCTGGATTCGAGCCTCAGCGCAAAGGCAACAACACATGGTGCATTGCCAAAGAAATCGACACAGGCAAACCCACATTGCTGCTCAACAGCCATATCGACACGGTTAAACCAAACGATGAATGGAAACATAATCCATTTGAAGCTGAAATTGATGAAGCAACAGAGACACTCTACGGACTTGGGAGCAACGATGCAGGAGCATCGGTGGTGTCGCTATTTGCCGCATTCAGAGACTTGACAAAAAGGCCTCAGCAATATAATGTAATATTTCTTGCCTCATGTGAGGAGGAAGTGGGAGGAAAAGGCGGAATAGAATCAGTGCTGCCACTGCTGCCAGCAATCAGTGTTGCCATAGTTGGAGAACCAACATCGATGCAGCCTGCAACCGCCGAAAAAGGACTGATGGTGCTTGACGGGGTGATACACGGAGTGGCTGGACACGCTGCACGCGAAGGCGGAGTCAATGCCATCTACAAGGCACTTCCTTTGATAGAAAAATTGCGGAATTTGAAATTCGATAAGGAATCAGCACTGCTTGGACCAGTGAAAGTGACGGTAACTCAAATTGCAGCAGGAAGCCAGCACAATGTGATTCCTGATGTTTGCAAAATTGTGGTTGACGTGCGCACTACAGATGCCTACAGCAACGCAGAGACTTTGGAAATGATTCAAAATGTGATAACCGACGACAGCACCCTCACGCCTCGTTCCACAAGGCTGAATTCATCAAATATCAGTCCTGACCATCCACTGGTGCAACGGCTGACAATACTCGGTAAAAAGCCTTTCGGCTCACCTACCCTGTCCGACCAGTCATTGATGCCGTTCCCGTCGCTGAAAATGGGGCCAGGCGATTCATCACGGTCGCACACAGCTGATGAATACATTACTCTGCCGGAAATCAGGGATGCTATCCAAACCTACATCACCCTGCTCGACGGAGCCGCATTCTAAGCCGTTTACTTCTTCTTTTTATTTACAACGGACTTTGCCTTTGAGTCAGATGTGGGCTTTGCCACTGAAGCCTTCGGCACATAATGTGAACGCAAAAGGAGGTCGTTGTAGCGTTTTTCATCGTTAATAACTTTCACAGCCTCATCAAGCACATTGTTATGGTGATTCACAATGCGGTAATAATCAGCATTGTCGTAAGTGTCGCGTGCAATCAAAGCCTTGACAATCAATTTGAGGATATTTTCACTCTTTTGATATTGCGTCGCATTGTATTTCACACTGTCCTTTGTGCCGGCTGCAACCAAATCCTTCATAAGCTCGTCAGAGACCACAAATTTCTGGTCGAAATCGGCTGATGTGGCGTAATTGCGCTTAATTTCGGCTCTGTGTTTATCCACATAGCCAATGGTGAACTGGAATACTGAGCCTTTGCCCATAATGTCACGATAATAAGGAGTATATTCCATAGTGTCAATCGGGACAAAGACATCGGGCATAATGCCGCCTCCACCATAAATCACACGGTGGTTGTTAAGCGTGAAATACTTCTTGGAAGTATCAAAACGTACACTGTCAACATTAGTAAGTTCTCCATCCTTTATCCGGTTGTACAAGTCTTTCTCGTAATCATCCTTGTCACCTTTTTCATAAGGTTTCTGGATGCAACGTCCTGATGGAGTGTAATAGCGGGCAATAGTCAGACGCATCATTGAATTGTCCTTGAATTTGAATGGACGCTGCACAAGGCCCTTGCCGAAAGTTCTGCGACCAACAATCACACCACGGTCCCAATCCTGCATGGCACCTGTGAAAATTTCAGATGCCGAAGCCGAATACTGGTCAACCATAACCACCAGTCTGCCATCGGCAAAAGTGCCTAATCCATCCGAATTGAAATTATATCGTGGAGAAGTGCGACCTTCAGTGTAAACAATAAGCTGATTGCTTTTCAAAAACTCATCGGCCATATCGCGTGCAGCCTGCAAGTATCCACCGCCATTGTCGCTCAAGTCGATAATAAGCTGAGTCATGCCCTGCTGGCGCAATTTTTTGGCTGCATCCATAAATTCATCATGAGTCGTTTCTGCAAAACGGCTTATCTTTATGTATCCCGTCTTGGAATCCACCATGTAGGAAGCATCAATGCTGAAAAGCGGAATCTCGGCACGTGTGATTACAAAATTTATTTTCTCGCCATGTCGGTTTACAAGCACTCTCACCTTCGTGCCCTTAGGACCGCGAAGACGGCGCATAACCTCAGTGTTTTTCATCTTCACTCCGGCAATGGAAGTGTCGTTGACCTCAACTATACGGTCGCCAGGCAGAATGCCCACACGCTCAGAAGGTCCGCCGGCAACAGTCTGAATCACATAAAGCGTATCCTGCTTCATATTGAACTGAATGCCTACACCGCCAAAGTTACCCTGCAACGGTTCATTCAGTTCTTTCGTTTCCTCGGCATCGCTATACGATGAATGGGGGTCAAGCTTTTCAAGCATGCCATTTATGGCATCCTCAACAATTTTATTCTCTTTTACGCTGTCAACATAATATTCATTGATAGCGAATTCGGCATTCATAAGTTTCTGCATCTGATCAGGCAGATGCTGTGCTACGGTAGCTACAGTTACACCGAGCAACAGGAATACAGCTATTTTCAGCTTCATTATATTGTGCATTGATAATTTTTTGATTGTCTGCTTTCAGCCTAACGGCAAAAGCAATGCAAAGATACTGCAAGGCAAGCAAAATACGAAATAAATAGCGCAGTTTTAAGTTTTATTGCAGGTGATGAAGCAATACATGACCATCATAACGGGTCAACATCGTAATAAAGAATCACGCGTCGCATACGGCTGTCGAACTCCAGCATACGCTCATAGGAATCACGCAGAATCTTCTTCACCTTATACATTGACGCCTCATTTTCCATCTTCAACGTAATCTGACGGATATATAATTGCTGTATTCGCCCCACCAATGGTATCTCAGGCCCAAGCACACGCTGGCCAAACACTTCGCGGAGAAGATTGCTGAAGCGTACAGCCATCTCCTGCACCACATCGGCCTCACGATGCTTCAAGTAGATATTGATAATTTTGGTGAAAGGAGGATAACGGAAACGCTCACGGTCGGCTATTTCATAATTGTAGAATCCCTCATAATCGTGGTTGCTGACAAAACCTATCACAGGATGCTCAGGCTCACTGGTCTGGACCACCACTTTACCTCGCTTGCTCTTGCGCCCGCTGCGCCCCGACACCTGTTCAAGCATATTGAATGCACGTTCAGAAGAGTGAAAATCAGGGAAATTGATTAGCGTGTCGGCATTAAGAATGCCAACAACACTGACTCCATCGAAATCAAGCCCTTTGGTAACCATCTGAGTACCGACAAGAATTTGGGCACGATGATGTGAAAAATCATCAATAATCTTCTCGTAACTCGATTTTGAGCGAGTTGTGTCAAGGTCCATTCTAAGAATTGTGCGTGATGGGAAAGCCTCATCCACAATATCCTCAATGCGTTCAGTCCCATAACCGATTACTTCAATGCCCGGAAGTCCACATGCAGGGCAAACGTCAGGCAATGAAATCGTATAGCCGCAATAATGGCACGACAATGAATTGACGTGTTTATGATAAGTAAGCGACACATCGCAATTGGTGCATTTCGGCACCCATCCACATTCCTTGCAACGGACCATAGGCGCAAAACCTCGTCGGTTCTGGAATAATATCACCTGTTCATCAGCATCAAGAGCCTTTTGGCAGATAGCAATCAATTGGGTGGTAAACATGTTTTTCATTTCATGTTTTTTGTGGGCCAACTTTGTGTCGATTACCTCCACCGAAGGCAATTCTATGTCGGAATATCGCTTCATGAGTTTCACAAGGCCGTATTTTCCGTTCAAGGCATTGTAATAACTATCAATAGCCGGAGTGGCTGAGCCGAGAAGTGTTTTAGCCCCATGGAGCATGGCAAGTACCATTGCGGCATTCCTGCCGTTGTAACGCGGTGCAGGATCCTGCTGCTTATAGCTTGTATCGTGTTCCTCATCCACTATCACCAGTCCAAGATTGGAAAATGGCAAGAACACTGAAGAACGGACGCCTATCACCACACATGGCTCGGCATCATTGAGCAGACGGCGCCAAATGTCAACCCGCTCATTATCGGTGAAGCGTGAATGATAAATCAGCAGTTTACTTCCAAACACACGCTTCAGCCGCAAAGTCAATTGCGTGGTAAGTGCTATTTCAGGCACAAGATACAGCGTTTGACGGCCAAGCCGGAGCATCTCACTGATTAAATGTATGTATATTTCAGTCTTTCCGCTTGAGGTTACGCCATGAAGCAATGTTATGTTCTTATCCTTAAAGGAATCCAAGATATCACAGTAGGCCCGATGTTGCTCATCACTGAGTTTAGGCAATTCACCAAGATGATTGGTCAGCGCCTCAAATCGGTTTATCTCCTTTTTATATTGACGGAAAATACCCTTTTCCATCACTGCCGACAGCACTGCCTGACTGACATCAGCCCGTTCAAGCAGTTCTTTGCGCGACACCTCGGCTATTTTATTTTTTTGCAGCCAGTGCGACAAGTCGAGAAATGCAAGCAGAAGTGATTCCTGCTTTTTACTCCGCGCCACAAGGTCGAAAAAATGATGCAGACCTGCCTCATCACCCTGCTCAATGGTAAAAGCAATGCAGGTTTCAGTCTTTGGCCGATAGGAATCCACCACTTTCTCCGCCACGACAATTGCATTCTTTTCAAGCATACGGCTCACCACGGCTTCCACATTCTTGAATCCTGTGGCGTGTGCGATTTCGCTCAATTGCACACGGTCGCGGCTACATATCAAATCGTAGATTATCCGTTCACGTTCCTTCAGCTCCCCTGCTTCCTTTTCCTCATAATCAGGATTGGCGCTTACAAAAGTCTCACTTTCGACTTTAAGCCCCGTAGGTACTGCGGCCTTGTAAACATCACCCACCGAGCAAAGGTAATATTGCGAAATCCAATCCCAGAATTTAAGTTGGGGATTGCGGAGTATCGGTTCGGAATCGAGCACAACCTGAATCTCCTTCACAACGTAGCCTTCAGGCTCTTTATCGTGAGTAAGCGCGACAATACCCGTATAAAGTTTTTTCCTGCCAAACGGCACAAGGACGCGACAACCTATCTTCAAGTCACTGGCTGTGGCAGGTATACGATAAGTGAACGTGCCATAAATCGGCAAAGGCAATATTACTTCAGCAAAATTCAATGGACGGGTATTAAAAGAAAATCAAAGGCTTTAAGGACTTATTCACGACCTTAAAGCCCCGATATGGCTTGATATTAAATTATTATCTAAAAAAAGTAGCTAAGCGTAACTTTCCAGCCTCTGTTACGGGCACTGAAATTGTCGAGCTTCTTGGTTTCTAATGCATAGGTAAGCCCCCAAGTGTAACTTGCATTCAATTGGAACTTACGCATTATTTCAGCACCTATGCCGGCTTGCAGACCGAAGTCGCCTCCTGCATACTTGAACGCGTCAACCTTGTTATGCCCGGCAAGTATTCCAAACACAGGGCCACCGAACAAAATAGGAGCAACATAATTCTCCACGCCGTTCAAATTAGTGTACTTGAACTTTAAGTTGATAGGAATCTCAATATAGTGCAGATACGACTTTTCATTTCCATAACCGTCGGAAGCCCACACCGTCTTTTCGCCAAGGTGGGTAGTAGCGCCCTTTAAGGCATACAGCACTGAAGCATCTACTCCAAATCCAACGCCCGGAAACATAATCTCACCTGTCACGCCAGCCAAAAATCCAGTGGAGTGATCAACCGTGACAAGCGGCTGCACATAATGCAATGTGGTGCCATCAACGCCGGCAACTACGGCCCAACGCGCTTCAGCACTTACAGAGACAGCGACACTCAATGCCAGGCATAATGTAAATATCCTTATTATCCTCTTCATTATTTCCTTAATATTGTCGTTTTATAATTATTGCTGCAAAGCTACCATAATTTATCGTTACTGACAAAAAAAATCGGCATTTCCGCCAATTACCACAAGAGTAACGCTGAAAATGCCAATCTTTATGCCAGATTTAATATCTGTTATGATTCTATCTTAGAACAGATAAGCAGCTGTGATAGTCCAATATTTGTCTTTACCGTCCTTGTCATTGCTGATGGTGGTACCACCAATTTTTGAAACCTTCAAAAGTTTATTGAAGCCCCATGCATGACTTGCGGAAATTTGAAGATGGTTAAGGAGTTCAACACCGATACCAACATTCCATGCTGCTTCCCATTTCTCATATTCAAACACGCCGGAGAATTCTTTCGGGCTTTTGTCACTGAGCAGGAAACTGAAACTTGGACCAGTGAAAATCATTGGCTTAATAACAGGCAAATTGAATTTATATTTCAGGTTGATAGGAATTTCAAGATAATCACGCTTTGCAAATTCCTCATTACCAGTAGCATCAACTTTCGCGCTACGGTGTGCATACATAAGAGATGCGTCAGCGCAAAGACCTACAATTGGAATTCCAATTTCAGTCATAACGCCACCCGTAAAGCCTGTACGGTTTTGAGCGTCGAGAGCTTGGTCAATAATATTATTACTGAACGACATGCTGTTCACAAGAATACCGCCTTTTACACCAAAGCGAATCTGTGCAGATGCTGGAGCAGCTACCACGATAGCAAAAAGAGCTACAACTAAAATTTTCTTAAGTGATTTCATTTCTTTAGTTTTTATTTATTAATATGTTCATAAATAGATTGCAAAAATAAATATATTTTCACAATAGGCAAAACTTTAACTCTAAAAAACGACAAAATCAGAAAATATAGCCTAAAGTGACAGCCCAAAAATGGTCTTGATGCTGAAATCGGCAACTTTGCTGGGACTTAGTCCATAGCTGAGCGGGACTTCTGACTTGTTCAGAACATCGGCACCGATGCCGAAATTCCAAGCAGTGGTGAGAATCGACTTTCTAAGTAGTCATTCCCGGTGAGATACACAAGAATTACCCTTTCCGTGGCACTGTGGAAATCAATGGCCTCATGGCATTCGCGATGTCGGGAGAGCCAACCAGCACTGACACATTGCGGTCGGTGCGGAAATGCCAAATGGTGGCACCCGCCTCTTCCGCAATCAACAGACCTGCGCACACGTCCCATTGATGCAGATTTATTTCCCAGTAGCCGTCAAGATTGCCAGCCGCCACATAGCAAATATCAATGGCTGCAGAACCAAGCCTGCGATAACCGCGGACTATAGGCATAATGCGCTCGGCATTGTCAAGATTATTGTCGGGTGTCAACGCCTTATCATAGGGGAAGCCCGTAGAAACCACAGCCTCATGCAAATCCACCTTGTTGCCGCAATGGATGGGATTCCCATTCAGAAATGCGCCACCTCCGGCCACTGCGTGAAACAGCTCATCAAGATATGGAGCAAAGACCACACCTACCACGGTTTCTCCTTTGTAACGGATTCCGATTGAAACGCAAAAAAGCGGAAGTCCAGCACTGAAATTTGTAGTGCCGTCCAAAGGGTCGATTACCCACTGAAAATCACTTGTTTTGCCATCTTCGCCCGATTCTTCCGACAGGATGGAATGAGTTGGATATTTCTCGTGGATAAAGTTTATGATTGACTGTTCCGATGCCTTGTCGGCTGCGGTTACAATATCAGTTATTGATGATTTCGATTGGATGTCGAGTTTTCCTGAGCGGAAATAGCCTATCTGGATTCTCCCTGCCTCACGGGCACATTGCACAGCATCGAGCAGCAAGGCATCCGTATCAAAACTATATGCCATTACTCTTCCTCCCTGTTAATTGGAATCTGACGTTTGAACACTTCCTTGAAAGAGATAAGTGTCTCAGTGCGGGCAAGTCCCAAATTCTGGAGCTTACCATGGATAATTTTCAGCAGGTCATCGTTGTTGCGGGCATAAATTTTGACAAACATGTCGTACTGTCCTGTAGTGAAATGACATTCCACTACTTCCGGAATATTGCGCAGACAGTTCACCACTTCACCATAGTTCATTGGGTCCTTTAGAAAAATGCCTATATACGCGCAAGTATCGAAGCCGACTGCTGAAGGATTGATAAGCGATTCAGAGCCTTTCAACACGCCCATGTTGTTGAGCTTTTGAATGCGCTGATGTATTGCGGCGCCCGAAACGCCACATTCACGAGCTACTTCCAAATAAGGCTTGCGAGCATTCAGCGCAAGCATTTCCAGGATTTTATAATCCAAATCATCTAATTGAGGTTTTGCCATGACAAAAATATTGTGTAACTTTAATTTAATATTCAATAAAACTTGAAAAGTCTCGTTTCATTATTGAGACAAATAATAAACAAAAGTAAGAAATTTTTGTCAAATGATTATCAATTACATAGAAAATTCTTCAGAATCAAAAGAAATCAAAGAAATCACGAATCTTTATGAGGCGTCTTTCCCTGAGATAGAACGTCGCGACAAAGAAGAATTTGAAAGGTTCTTATCAGGTGACAAAAAGGCATTTAATGTGACTTCTGTTCGTGTTGACAGTGCTTTTGCAGGCTTTCTTTCTCATTGGGAATGGGGCGAAACGGCTTATCTTGAGCATTTTGCAATTCTTCCCACTAAAAGAGGAAATGGAATAGGCACCCAACTTTTTAATCATCTTCTTGCAGTTTCGCCTGCCAAACGCATCATTCTCGAAGTGGAACCTGTAATCGATGACCTCACATTGGCACGCGTGAGGTTTTATGAAAAACGAGGATTTACACTTCACACCGAATACGACTATGTTCAACCTGCTTACAGGCCTGGTGGTCAACCTCTGAAATTGAATTTAATGACCTACGGACCTTTCAGCGATATGCAGATTAAAGAGACAATAGCCAGAATGAGGCGTGAGGTTTATGGCCTCGAAAATTAAAAATATAGATTCCAAACGGAAATATTTAGTGATTGTCGGAATAATTCACTAATAAAACTTGCATTCCGTTGTTAAATTTATTAACTTTGTAGCTAATTAGGCATCAGTAATTGATTTCAAATCTTGATGAAGGCATTCAAATCACATATCTTATATCTCACAATGGCATTTGTCGTGGCATCCATAGGATTATGGGCGACAAGTTGCAGCAACGTGAAAAAGAATGAAAGAATAATCACCGTCAGCATCCAGCCGCAAAAATATCTTTTGGAAAAAATTGTTGGGAACAAATTCACGGTAATGTGTCTGCTTGCTCAGGATGCTAATCCCGAAACCTACGACCCCAGCTTCTCTCACATTATCAATCTCGAGAAAAGCGAGGCTTATTTCAGAATAGGAAATATTGGTTTTGAATTGGCAATCGTGAACAAGGCTAAAACCAATAATCCCAACTTGAAGATTTTCGACAATTCCAAAGGAATTCCACTAATTTACGGAAGTCACACTTCAAGTAACGAGCCTCCACATCCCAACGCAGTTGATCCACACATCTGGAGTTCAGTAGCAAATGCAAAGATTATCGCAAAGAACATGCTCGATGCCGTAATCAGCCTGGATGGAAAAAACAGCAATTATTACCAGCGGAACTATAATAAATTATTGCAGGAACTTAATGTCCTCGATGCTGATTTAAGCAAAGAACTTGCTCCTGTAAAGGGTGAGTCTTTCCTGATTTGGCATCCGTCGCTAAGCTATTTTGCCAGAGATTATGGCCTGAAGCAAATTAATCTGGAAAGCGAAGGCAAAGAGATGTCGCCTACTCAACTGGAAAAAGAAATTGTAGTTGCCAAGAAAAGCGGTGCGAAAATCCTGTTCTTCCAAAAGAGTTTCGACAGCAGGGAAATCGAGAGCGTGAACAGTCAGATCGGTGCGAAAATTGTGTCAATCAATCCGATGAACAGCGATTGGGAAGCAGAAATGCGCAACACGGCAGATGCTCTTGCAAAAAACAAATGACCACTACCCCACCAAATAAGGAAATCATTAAGCTCAGCGACATTGGCGTAAGATTCAACAACCGCCGGTGGACTCTTCGTGATGTAAATATCGACATCAACGAAGGTGACTTCATGGCTATCACGGGACCTAATGGCGGAGGAAAAACCACATTGCTGCGCATTATTCTCGGACTTATCAAGCCAGATACAGGCAGCGTGAAATATTTTCAGAACGGCAAAGAAGTGAAATCGCTGAAAATCGGATACCTTCCTCAAAAGAACATGATTGACAACCGTTTCCCGGTCACTGTGGAGGAAGTTGTTGCGTCAGGATTATTCGGCGGCATGCCTCCATTTCACAAATTCACGGCTGATGAGATTAAGTCGGTTTCTGACACCCTCGAACAGACTGGAATGATGGCTCATCGTGGCGAGCCTATCGGAAATCTGTCGGGAGGACAATTGCAGCGCACATTATTGGGACGTGCCATTATCTCACGGCCTCACGTACTTGTGCTCGATGAGCCATTATCATATATCGACCGTATGTTTGTACCCCGTCTTTATGAAATAATCGCTTCGCTGGCCCCAACATCCACAATCCTGCTCGTATCACATGAAATGATAAAAATATCAGAAATGGCCACACGCCACATAATAGTGGACCACACCATCCACGATTGCCATGCTTCACATCATTTTGTCCAGACTGAATGTGAATGACGGTTGACTAAATTCACATTCAATATTTCCCGTTTTCTTGCTCCACAATTCATCCTTAGCCTTATATTGCCATGGCTAAACAGAACCATCAAAATCATGAGAAAAACAAAAGCACAAAAAACCAAGAAAAAAGGCATGCTCGTGTGTGAACCACTTCTCCGTGAACACTCTTGCAAATACTTACATATTAGCGTCTTACAAGCGTTTTTGCTGTTCACACCCACAATGCTCGGCTACAAGGAAATGGATAAAAAAGCGAAGGAAAACATCGACAATTCACATGCTTTCCCTCGCTTTCCTAAAAGGCTTGAAGACTCTATTTCACATAAGGCTTCAGAATGCCTCGCAGCAAAATATACCCATCACCAAGCAAATGAAGGCCATCGTTGGTGTAGGCTTTTGATAATTTGCCTTCGGCATCAGCAAAATGAGGAAACAGATTTATGAAAGTCACATGCTGCCGCTCGGCAATTTTTGCATACCCGCGATTCACTGCCAGCACCATGTCCTCTTTGCCTATCAAGCCCTTGTACTTATGAAAATCATTGTTGATTGGCAAAAGGCTTTCAAGATAAATCTTTGTCCGTGGCGACTTCATCTTTATTATAGAAATAAGCCTGTCCATATTTGCCAAAATGGTATCGGCCGAAGCAAAATGAGGAATGTCGTTAACGCCGCCGAGAATGAAAATTTTGCGCGGATGTCCTGCGACAACCGATTCAATTCGCTCAATGTACCCGGCAAGTCCGTCACCATTCACGCCTCTATTCTTGCAGCACGGATTACTGAAAAGTTCATTCCACTCACATCCGTCAGTTTGGCTGTCGCCAAAGAACACGATATCGCTGCTTTTGACAGGCAAAACCTTGAAAAGCGTGGAACGCTGATAATAATACACGTTGTGTTCAGCCTTTCCTAAAGCACCAGTCTGATGTTTCTGCCCTACGGCGCTTTGAGCAATAAGAGAAGAAGCGACAACTGCAATTGCAAGAATCAAATTCCGTGTTAGCATCATGCCTGAAATTTATTTCTCGCCTTCGCGATAGGCATCCACGGCTTTCTTAACTGAGCCATGGAAAAGGAGCAAACGCTTTGCCTCATCATAAGGAAGACCAAGATAGTCAACCACCATACGCGTACCTCTATCAACAAGTTTCGCATTGGAAAGTTGCATATTTACCATGCGGTTGCCTTTCACACGACCCATCTGTATCATGACAGAAGTGGTTATCATGTTGCATATCATCTTTTGACCTGTTCCCGACTTCATACGGGAGCTGCCAGTGACATACTCAGGACCGACAATCATCTCGATAGGTATTTCAGCAGCTTCGCTGACAGGAGCATCCGGATTGCTTGTGATTGATGCCGTTAAGCATCCGTTAGCACGTGCATCACGCAGGGCACCGATTACGTATGGAGTGGTTCCCGAAGCTGCTATACCGATAAGGGTATCCTTACTGTTGATATTGAATTTCAGCAGGTCCTTCCAACCTTGCTGAGTGTCATCCTCGGCATTTTCCACAGGATTGCGGAGGGCGGTGTCGCCACCGGCAATAAGGCCTATTACCCATGATGGGTCCATACCGAACGTTGGAGGGATTTCCGACGCATCAAGCACACCAAGACGGCCTGAAGTTCCGGCACCAATATAGAATATACGGCCACCGCGCTTCATGCGTTCTACAATGCCTTTCACAAGCTTTTCAATTTGAGGTATGGCTTTTTCAACAGCATCAGCCACCTTGTGGTCCTCACGGTTAATATCCGTAAGAATCTCAAGGACTGATTTTTTCTCTAAATCATTATATAGCGAGGGCTGCTCACTTATCTTTACAAATGCCATTTTATTGTGTATTTAATTAAAAACCAGAGTGAAAAATCACTACTTCGTATGATATTCGATAAGTCCTGGCATAGGACTCTTTTCAACTTTTCCAACTGTTATGTCAAGTGGCCGTGCAGCCTCACGGAGAACGGCAGCGTTATGGTATGCAACCGAACCAACGAAACTGACAGGTACTTTCTTGTAATCCTTGTAATTCTCGACATTGCGGACAAAGAACGACTTGAATGCATTGAGAATTATGCGATGGATACCAGGCTCGTCCATATTGTTCTGGAAGAATGGAGCGAAAGAAGCGAGAAAACGATTGGCAGCCGGCTTTTTATACACGCCTTCAATAATCTTCTGCAAGTTCATGTCGTACTCTTTCAGGAACTTCTGGCATACATGCTCAGGAAGCTGATGCTTCAATACGTCACCCACAAGGAGTTTGCCAAGCACGGCACCACTACCCTCATCACCGAGAATATAACCCAGAGGCGACACATTCTCTGCAATTTTCTCGCCATCGTAATAGCATGAGTTTGCACCAGTGCCGATAATGCAGGCTATACCTGGCTTATCGCCAAGAAGTGCGCGGGCGGCAGCCAAGAGGTCAGTACTTACCTCAATCTTCTCTGTTGACGGAATGTTGGCCTTTATGGCACGGCGTACATTTGCACAAATGTAGTCGAACAGGCATCCTGCACCATAGAAGTAAACCTCCTTGATGTCAAGTCCAGTAATGGCAGGGACAAGTTCAGCCTTGATAATGTCGGTCATCTCCTGCTCCGTGAGCAAGATGGCATTCATGCCACGAGTTGTGACCTGCTTAATCTCGTTTTTTCCTTCGATGACTCTCCAATCAACTTTGGTAGAGCCGCAATCTGCAAGTAATATCATATCTTAATGTAAATTTTCTTTTTATAAAGTATATAACCAATCGACCAATTGAGGCAGACAAACAATATTGCATAAATGCAAGATGCTGCATGAGCGTCGCCAAGCAACGGAAGAAGACAAAGCTTATAAATAAACGCCTTGATTGAAATCAAGTCTCCTCCGATAGTGAATGAGATTGAACCGAAAAGTATGCCCAGCACTCCTCCCAGCACATACAGAAAGAGCGGATTAATACCAAACGATTCAAAAAAGCGACACCATGTTTTATATCCCTTTACGTCGATAATCCAAATCAATAGAGCAAGAAGACTTGATGCCAAACCGCAAGTGGTAATGACAAACGTCGGTGACCAAATGTTCTTATTGATAGGAATGCCGAAGCTCAACAAAAGTCCTGCAAAGGTAAGAATAGTTCCAATAATAAACAAATTGGAGATTCGTTCCGAGTTGTCCTTATGATTGACAATCATCTTTCCGCAAAGGAATCCAATCAGCACATGTGCTATTGAAGGGAATGTGCTTAGTATGCCCTCTGGGTCAAACACAGCAGCAGTGTTATAAATCAACAAGCCTTTGTACATGTGGTCTTCGCCCAAAATGGCTGCATCAACCTTGTAAACTATGCTATTCGTAGATAACTCATAGCCGTTGCCACAAAGAAGCAATACGGCATAACCCACAAGCAGCACCACTATAATTGCAGGGATGTACTTGTGCCGCACAAAAAGAGCCACAAGCGACGCAATTCCATAACATAGTGCAAGGCGAGGCATAACGCCAAGAATACGAAGTGTGGCGAATGAATTGGCAGCATCGCAAATTCTTCCCCACAAAGGCAATGTGGCATCCGACTTGGCCAGCCCATAGCAGAACCTGCTGAACCACGCTATGGCAAGGCCAATAGCAAAAATCACTATCGTACGCCTCACAATTTTCAGGATAGATTCTTTCGACGGCTTAAAATCATATTTCCTTAACGAGAAATAGGTGGAAACACCCATAATAAACATGAAGAAGGGGAACACCAAATCGGTAGGAGTAAGGCCATTCCATGGCGCATGTTCAAGCGGCGTGTAAACCGCGCTCCACGAGCCTGGATTATTGACCAAAATCATACCGGCTATAGTGATACCCCTAAGTATGTCCAAGGATAAAAGCCGATTGTTTGATTGTTGTTTTACAGACATAATTGTTATTTCAATAATAAATTTTCATTTTCTTCGATAACTTTCCTGCGGGTACATTCATCGACGAGATACACTATCGACTGATATGGTATCCCTGAATATGTGGTAAGCCCGATTTCACAAGTACGGCTATTGGAGAAGCCTCGTTTGATTCCAGCAGCCTCTATCTGCTTGCGAAGTTTGCGAAGAGCATACTTGTTAAGTTCAGGCGTAGTAAAGCCCTTATCACCGGCAAAAGCGCAGCATCCAACGCCCTCAGGGACAAGCACATGCTTGGAGCACATATTGGCAAGTTTCAGGAACTTGGCATCAACGCCCATTCTGCGCGTTGAGCATGTAAGGTGAATGGCAATTGGCTCGTCAATCGGAGTGAAATCAAGGTCATGCGCCACGAAATCGTAAATAAACTCCGCAGGCTCATAAAGCGTCATCGTATCAATGCACTCGCGCATACGATGCAGACATGGACTTTGGTCGCACATCACAGGATACAAACCGCCCTGCGATGCCTTGAACAGATTTTCTTCCAGTTCACGGACCATGCGTTCAGCTATATCGGGCATCCCTTTACTTTCCCATATTGTGCCACAGCAAAGTTTGTTCATATTTTCAGGGAAAATCACTTCCCAACCTGCTTTCTTCAGGAACTGGACCATTTTATCTACAAGATTCATCCTTGAAGGGTCATTCTTTGCTGTACCCATTGTCTGATTTATGCAACTTGGAAAGTAAACCACCTTCTTTTTACTTTTCTCAGGCATGTCGTATTCATGTGAATAGTGAGCCGCAGGCAAGGACGGAGTCCACAAAGGAATCCCAAATTTATGCAACGCCTTTCCAACCACACGGACACCTCCATCGCCAAGCACCATTTGACCGACTTGAGCCAACGACAGCATACCACGAAGTGTTCCCTTAATTGGCGCGAAATTGCGGGCAGAAAAATCACCGACCTTGTAACCGAAACTTCCCTTAGGCAGACTTTCGGCACGCATGTCGTGAATCATTTCACCCACATTGATATTCATTGGGCAAGATGTACTGCACAAGCCATCGCCAGCACAGGTTTCATTGCCATAATATTTGAATTGTTTCTTCAATCGCGACAGCCTTGCAGGGTCTTCGCCAGTGGCCTCAAGCCGCGACATTTCCCTTGCTATGATTATACGCTGGCGCGACGACAAAGTAAAGCCGCACGACACACAATTAACCTCACAAAAACCACATTCTATGCATTTGTTCACATGATCGTTTGTGACTGGCATCGGTTTAAAACCTTTTATGTAGCATTCAGGGTCATCATTAAAAATCACACCTGGATTAAGCAGATTATCAGGGTCGAAAAGCTGCTTCACAGCCTTCATTATGCCAAATGCCTTTTCACCCCATTCATCTTTCACAAATGGTGCCATGTTGCGGCCTGTGCCATGTTCAGCCTTGAGGGAACCGTCGTACTTGTCGATGACAAGATGCTCAATTTCCTGCATGAGCGTCTGGTATTTCTTCACGTCAGACTCAGTTTCAAACGACTGTGCAATGACGAAATGATAGTTACCTTCAAGAGCATGACCATAAATGCATGCATCATCGTAACCATGCTTCACAAGCATATCTGCAAGGTCAACTGTAGCTGCAGGCAAATCATCAATATGGAATGCAATATCTTCAATAATCACCGTCGTGCCGATTGGCCGTGTGCCACCCACACTTGGGAAAATACCTGAACGTACAGCCCAATATTTTGAATACTCTTCAGGCTTATCTGTGAAATATGCCGGTTTGAACAGTTTGAACGGAGCAAGTATCTTCAGAATTTCAGCCACATTTGCATCAAGTTCATCTTTGCTGTCGGCTTTAGTTTCCGTAAGAATTGCTGTCAGGCCTTCTCCAGTGGCATCATTGACGGATGCAAGTGATTTCTTGTCGAGAATTTCAGCACTGTGTACTTTCCCGCCCGATTGCTTCTTCAGAGCCACAATTGCACGGCAAGCCTCAGCCATTTCGCTGAAATAAAGCATTGCGCTGGCAGAATGACTATACTTGTGCCCTGTAGTCATTGTAAATTCGCTGGCAAAGCCCAAAGTGCCCTCTGAACCCACCATGAGATGGGTAATAATGTCGAATGGGTCAGTGAACAGAACAAAAGGATAAATATTCAGACCCGTTACGTTCTTTATGGCATATTTATATTTGATTCTCTTTACCAAAGCCTCATCAGCAAGCACACTGTCGCGTAATTCCTCAATTTTCTTTACGAAATCAGGATGCGTTTTGCGGAATTCATCACGGCTTTCTTCACTGCCAGTGTCGAGAATAGTGCCGTCAGCCAATATTATGCGGATTGATTTCAGCATTCTGTCGCTGTTGGCATGTGTGCCGCAATTCATGCCTGAGGCATTATTTATGACAATGCCGCCCACCATTGAAGAATTCTTCGATGCAGGATCAGGAGAGAATATGCGATTGTACGGCTTCAGAATCTGATTTACCCTTTCACCTATTATTCCAGGCTGCATAGTAATGGTTGAGCCATCAGGAGCGACTGAATATTTCTCCCAGTTTTTACCGGCTACGATTAATATTGAATCCGTTATAGCCTGCCCTGATAAACTTGTACCTGCCGCACGGAAAGTTACAGGCAAATGCATACGCGCCGCGACCTTCAACAGATGCGACACCTCAGCCTCACTGCCCGAGCGTACCACAATTTGCGGTATGCGACGATAGAAACCCGCATCAGTGCCCCATGCAAGGCAATGCAGGTCATCAGTATAAATGCGGTCACGGGGTATAAACTCCGAAATTTCGCTTAGGTAAGATTTATATTGCTCGTTCATAATATCAGTATCTTTAATTAATCCGTAAAGATACTATTTATAAAGATAATATTGTGCGGATTTAGCCTTAAAACTTGCCGCATCCTTGTTCCAATAGTCAATAATATCAGCAACTTTATAGTTTTTTTCAAAACGAATCCTGATTTGGTCAGTTCCGCACACTTTGTCGAACATGTTTATCCTATCCTTCTTAGCCTCGGCAAAAGCATCGTGAGCGGGGTACATGATATGGAGTTCCTGCATTGCATAGAACTGCACCATCGACAAATCCGCCTTTGCAAGATCTGTGATGTAAATTTGCACGCCATTGAGATTTTCGCCTTTACCTACAGCATAGAAAGGTTTTATATGAATTGGGCGGAAAGAGATACCGGCAAGATGCAAATCATTCATTCTGCCTGCAAATGCTTCTGCGTCAATCCATGATGCACAGAAAAGTTTGAAAGGTACAGTGTAGCCCACACCAATTGAGACGAAATCAAATTCGCCAAGAATTCCTGACACTACATAGAAAGCTGAAGATTCTGGTTCAGGAATATGCGGTGATGGAAGCACCCACGGCATTCCCGTCTGTTGAAAAGTCATGTTTCGATTCCATCCTTTCATCGGAATTACCGTCAACTTTGCCTGCACTCCGTTTTTGAGCATGTGTTCGCCATTATACATCTGGGCGAGTTCGCCTGGAGTAAGTCCATACACATAAGGAATAGGGAATTGGCTTACGAAAGACGTGAATCCCTTCTCGACAATGTTACCCTCAACCTTGTTGCCGCCGATTGGATTCGGACGGTCAAGCACCATGAATTCCTTACCCTGTTCAGCGCAAGCCTCCATGGCCTCACCAAGGGTACTGATGAATGTGTAAGAACGGCAACCAATATCCTGAATGTCATAGATAAGCACATCCACATCCTTCAGCATTTCAGGAGTAGGTTTTCGAGTTTTGCCGAAAAGTGAATACACGCGCACATGAGTTATCGGGTCAATTGAATCGTTCACAGCATCACCGGCATGGGCATCGCCACGCACTCCGTGTTCAGGGCCATAAAGGGCCACAAGTTTCACACCAGGAGCACTGCTGAGGATATCAACAGTGGAACGAAGATTATTGTCAACGCCGGTAGGATTTGTGATAAGCCCTACCCTTTTGCCCTGAAGTTGCTTGAACCCGTTGTCGCGGAGCACTTCAATACCTGGCTTTACCTCGGCATTCAACGAAAATGCCATGGCAAGCAATACTATTAATGTTGCAAATATCTTTTTCATTACAACTTATTTTTTGTCGTCTTTTGTGGCCACTTCCTCATTCTTCTCAGATTCCTTCAGACCGAATTTAGGGTCAACCTTCACTATCATCGACACGCCGATTGTGCACAAGCAGCATATCATGGTCCAAATGAAGAAATTCTCGTAACCGATTGTTTCCTGCAGCCAACCAGCTATCATGCCAAGCATCATGCTTAAAGCCATGAATCCAGTGCAAATTGCATAATGCGCCGTCTTGTATTTGCCTTCGGAATAGTAAATCAGGTAAAGCATATATGCAGTGAAACCGAATCCATATCCGAATTGCTCGATGAAGACGCAGATATTAATTGAAAGCAATGACTGGTTTTGCGAGAATGCAAGGTAGATGAACGTGAGACATGTAAGCGACATACTCCAAGCCATTGGCTGCAACCAGCGTTTCAATCCGCCTTTAGCAGCTGCTAAGCCACCTATTATTCCACCTACTGTCAACCCGATTATTCCTACAGTGCCATACACAAGGCCAACCTCTCCAGTAGTAAGTGCCAGACCGCCTTTGTCAAGCGGGTCAAGCAGGAATGGCTGAATAATCTTCGTGAGCTGTGCCTCAGGGAAACGGTAGAACAGCATGAACATGATCGCCGCTATCGTCTGCGGAACAGGCAACTTGGTGAAGAATGTCACGAATGTGTTGATAAAGCCCTTGAAAATGCTCTTGGCGGAAGTGTCGTCATGGTTGGCGTCGCTCGCCGGCTTTGGCAAGGCCCATGTGTGATAAACCACAACTACAAGGAAGAATACCGATAATGTGATGAACACAATCATCCACGCAAACGGAATATTTCCTGATGCTCCGACAAATGAAGCCGAAGCGGTCTTTGTGATTTTATGGTCAATAGTGAAATAGAGATAAGCCGGCTTGTCCCAGTTCTTATCGTTGAACACAAAGCGTGTGGCAAGTTTATCCGATTCGAGCTTAATGCTTTGATCACCCTTATTGTTAGTGACGCTCAAGATAATGTCCTTGCCAGGCTCAGGCTTTTTAGTGAGACGGACTGCAACGATTGCAATATTATTGTCTCTGCCATCAACAGTCACATTACGTTTGTCACCGAAATGTGAGCGCAACCATGCGCGGAATGCACCATCAGTTTCCTTCTTTGGCGCTTCTGCCTTAGGCGCGCTTTTATCAACCACCGCACCTGCAACAAGTCCGTTTCTCACGTTCATGTTGTTGACGGAATCCATCATAAGTTTTGCATAAGTTGCAAACGGCATCGTTTTCGCAGAATCGGTTGCAACCGTCTTCGGTGCATTGACTGCGACCTTCAAATCTGTAGCGCTTACCACAAAATGAGCATCGTTTTTCATGTCGGCAGCGCTTATATTTATTGAAGGTACCACAGCGGTGGCAGTCTTCAATGCAGGATTAGCCTCAACAGTGACATTCACTGGTTCAAGCCCAGAATTCATTTCGACCACGCCTGCCAAAATCACGAGTAATCCCTGCCCCACCACAGTGGCAACACGATAGAAAGTACTGCGTATCCCCACATATAGCGATTGCTCATGCTCTGTAAGGGCAAGCATATAAAATCCATCGGCGGCTATGTCGTGAGTGGCTGATGCAAAGCCCATCAGCATGAAGATTGCGAACGTGAACTGCACATAAAATGCTGTAGGTATAGTAAATGCAATTCCTGCAAATGCGAGTGCCACAATCCACTGCATTGTAAGCGTCCACCAGCGTTTTGTCCTGATTATGTCAACAAATGGACTCCAGAAAGGTTTTATTACCCACGGCAAGCCGAGCCAGCCAGTGTAAAGTGCTATATCCGTATTCGACATGCCAAGACGCTTGTACATAATGACTGAAATTGTCATTACTGCCACATAAGGCAATCCTTGTGCGAAATATAGCGTAGGTATCCAAGCCCACGGTGAGCGTTTCTTGATATTATTACTCATGACGGCTTAATATATTAATAAAGTTTATCAATTGAGGCATTTATGAAATAGTGTAATAGAATTGACTGATAATTATAGCCTTTTTCTCCCATCACTGCAGCACCAATCTGACACAGCCCAACGCCATGGCCCCAACCAGCACCATGCAGGATGAACTTTTGAGGCACTCCATGCACATCGCCTACCTTTTCAACGACGAATGCCGAACTGTAAAGATGCGAAGGTGAAAGAATCCGACGTATCTCAAGCTCCTTACCAATCACCAAAGTACGTTTTGAACCAACGAAGCGCAATTTGTAAAGTCGTCCTGACGTGCCTCGTGCCACAGGCTCCAAATCAAGTATTTCTCCGAAATCTATTCCTGAACGCTCTCTAATCAATTTTGAAATCTGTTCTTGGGTATATTCCACTTTCCAGCGATAGAAGTCGGTGGTTTCCTGGTCGTAATTGTTCAGCACTTGCGAAAGAATCTTGTTGTCCGACGTGTTGCAGAATGCCTTTGGCGAAGAAAGAATCCATTTTTCAGCATTTTTCTCATCTGTCAAATCCGGATAATTATCCTCGTCCGGTCCATCAAGACGCACATCGAGATACGGATGATGGGTCGGCTCCCAGCAGTTTTCAAACTGCTCGAACGCTCCACCGCAACACTTTGAAAAACGTGCATCACAGATTTCGCCATTATAAGCCACAACCTGTCCCCAAGTTTCTTTCACAGCCTGGCACACATTCTCGGTGGACTCACGCGTTATGCCCTGATAGCGCTGGCAATGGTCGTCGGCACAGACATCAAAATTCACATGATTGTCGCGGTCGTACCAGCAGATCTGCTCATCAGCACTCGTAACGCATGCACTCGGTGCGCTCAGACTGCCGTTTCCATCTTCGCTATGCTCATCGTGAAGTTGCGAAAGCAGCCAACTGCGGGAAATCACTGCATGTGCCTTAAGCAATTCAAGCGAAGCCGTAGCGCTCATTTCGGAAGAAATTACACTTTCAAGGTATTTTTCCACCGAAAGAGTATTGATTGCAGTGACCTTCTTGCCTTCCACAATAAGTTTCAATGCACCGCGAAACGTCTGATTTTCCTTTCGCTGCCAATGAAAATTCACGCCGATGGTCACATCATGCAATGTAAAAGAGCATTTTTCAGCATCGACCGGCACAAACACCACTGTGTCGGCCTCTTTATCGTTGAAGAGAACTTTACCGTTGCTGAATGTGGCTTTGTGTACACCGCTGATTTTTATGTTATCGCTGATATATTCACCATTTAGAGTAAACTCAATTTCGGGTTCACTCATTATGCCAACGTTTACTTTAGGGACTTCATTCATGGCTATATTATTATTTTGTTTTCTATTTCGTTCATCGCATCCTCATCGTAGCACACTTCTTTAAGTATCGCTTCTATGTCGGATGCCTTGATTTTATTAAAATCTTTTGCAAGCGGAGTGATAAACACGCCACCCATATCCACCGATGCCGGAGTAAGAAGAATGTTGGAATCACCTTCTGCAAAATAGCAGCTCGGACGATGCTTCACACGCGGAAACACGCCGATATTCCATTCCGTGATTCCAGATTTATTTTCGGTCCAGCAAAGCAAGTTGAGCATCGGCTCATCTTCACCCTCATGAATAGGCAGTACAGCATACAACTGATTGAACAAGTCTGCAGCTGCATCCTGTTCAGTGGCCTTAATTATGAAAGCCTGACACGTCCAGTTTAAAAGACGGTAGATTCCTGCACGCTCATCACCTTTTATCAGCCGTCCATCAACTTTCCCGGCAGGCAAAGACATCAGCCCCTTACTGCCGGCCTGAAAATGGCAATGGTCGGGAGCGGAAGCTCCACATTTAGGGCCATTGTAAAAAATCACAAAATCGTGAAGGTCGGCAGCCAAACCAAGCATATCACCAATGCGGCCCTTTATGCGCTGCGGTTTATGATCATTACTCGGGATGGTGAGGTGACGCGGGAAAATAGGAAAAGGATTGACAAGAATGGTGTATAGATCGCCCCACGCCAAGCCTTCTTGCTCCACTGGACGATTCGCAGCGCACAGAAAGCACCTACGCTCGCTGAGCGACTTGTCGTCAACCTTTGCAGCCGAAGAAACGATACGGGCGGGATTGAACTGAACTTGCACTTCTCGCCCGTTCACTTCAAACCTCTTCACCTTAACGCCTGCCAATGCGGCATAATTGTCGCCTGCCAATGACCAATCGTTCATTTGGCGTGAAATAAGGCCGTTCACCTGTTCTTGACTTACCTTTCCCATCAAAATCAGCAGTTTCTATTTATTGTTCATAGCTATTCGCGCCTGGAGTTCCCAAGTGCGGATGCGGTCTTTATATGTGTTGTTGGTGTTCATCTTCACAATGTCAACGTCGGCATCGCTATTGTCGTCCCAACGACGTACCAGATAGACAGGCTTATAAACACGTCCAATCTGATAATTACGTGAAATATTCAAGCCTAGCGCATAATCTTCACCATAGCTGGTGTTAGGCACCTTTACTTCACGGAGCACTGGAGTGTAGAAAGCACGCGGTGCGCCAAGTCCATTGATGCGGAGTGCATTGTTGCGGCCGTTTTCAGGTGTCCATTCCTTATGGTCGATAATGCCAGGGGCAATCATGTGCAGATTGATGTCAGTCATCATGTAAGTACCGACAACCATTGCGCAGTTTTGCTCGTAAAAAGCATTGACCATTGTTGATAAAGTATTCTCGTCGGCATAGACATCATCGGAATCAAGCTGAATGATGAACTTGCCGGCTTTCTCGTGATTTGCCGCAAGATTCCAATAACCACCTACACCCATATCATAGTAGTCGGCGATTATGTGGATAAGACGTGGGTCGTCCTTGAATTCGTCTATCGCATCACGTGTGCCATCGGTTGAGAAGTTATCAACCACCATAAGATTGAACTTGAAATCAGTCTTTTGGTTGAGCACCGACTTGATGGCATCGCGAATTACACGGATACGGTTACGAACAGGGATGATGACTGTTGCCTCATAGTCGAAATTACCCTTGTTGAATTCTATCTTAGTGAATTTCGGAGCAAGATAACCACCGACTTCCTTAAGATGCTCGGTAACGGCCTGTTCCATTTCTATCTGACGTCCGCGGTTCTTAGGGTCAACATAATCAAAAAGTTTCTCTCCACTCTTGCGGGTGTCGAGTTCCACATCGCTATAAAGGTATTCATTGATATGTGTAAGCGCTGCAAATTGCGAAAGTTTGAGGCGGATATCATAAAGACCTGCAAATTCATAGTCGGCCTTCATAGCAGCGGCAGCTTTCTTGAAGCATTCTGCGCAGAAGAAAAGCACTGAACCAAAATCAAAATCGTCACGCAGACTGCCCTGCTGATAGTCAATCACTGGAGCTTTCTCCACTTTATCGTCGCTGACATTATAGTGGTCGGCATAGAGCATTCCCGACTGTGAATCGCAAGCGAGTTTCACAAAGCGGTCGATAGCGTATGGTCCAAACTTTAGAGTGACATATTTAGTGAAAAGCAGAACAAAATCAGCATCGGCATGTTCTGCTATTGATTTCATTGTGGAGGTGGCTGTGAGGGTTTTAATTTTAATCACCTCGTAGCCTTCAGGTGCATCTTTAGCATCACCTGTCGCAAGCAAAAAGATTTTGTTTACCAGCTTATTAGCTTTAAGTGCTGTAAGTGTTGACTTAGCCTGTTCGGCGTTAGCGTACGGAATGAAACAATTAATTGATTTCATAGCTTTTTTACGTTTAATTTATTTATAATTAATTTGATTTGTTCATTTTAATGCGTGCCCGGAGTTCCCAAGTACGTGTGCGGTCCTTATAAAGGTTGTTGGCATTTTCCTTGACGATGTCAAGATTGGCATCAGAATTGTCTTCCCAACGACGGCCATAAGTCAGCACATCATATATACGTCCTATCAAGTAATGGCGCGACATCATCAATCCCACTGCATAGTCCTCTCCATAGCAGGTGTTTGGCAAATTTACCTTGCGGAACAATGGCGTGTAGAACGCACGTGGCGCACCGATGCCATTCACCCGGAGCAAATTATTCCGGCCATTTTCGGGAGCCAATTCACGATGGTCAATTACGCCTGGAGCAATCATCTTCATATTGAAGTCAGTCACCATATAAGTGCCCGAAACCATTGCACAATTCTGCTCGTAGAAGGCTTTCACCATCTTGGATAGAGTTTCCTCACTGCTGAACACATCATCGCTGTCAAGACCGATGAAGAATTTACCGCAATGCTTATTATGGGCGGCAAAATTCCAGCAACCGCCTATGCCGAGGTCATCACGGTCAGGTATTATATGGATAAGATTGTCGCACTTGAATTCATCAATTGCCTCAGTAGTGCCATCAGTTGAATGATTGTCGATTACTATCACATTGAATTTGAAATCGCATTTCTGTGAAAGTGCCGACTTCAAAGCATCGCGGATTGTACGTACTCTGTTAAGAACAGGTATTATTACCGACATTTCACATTCAAAATCATTTTCATCGAATTGCACTTTTTCAAATTTCGGCTCAAGGTACGCTCCTATCTCTTTCAAATGTTCCGTAACCGCTTTTTCAAGTTCTATCTGACGTCCACGGTTCTTCGGATCAACATAATCAAAAACCTTTTCACCACTGCTGCGGGTATCAAGTTCCACATCAGTATATAGATACTCGTCGACATGGGTAATATGTGCAAACTGCGACAATTTCAGGCGGAAATCATATAATCCGGCAAAACCATAATTCTGTTTCACCATTGAAGCCGCCTTGCGGAATGAATCCGCACCAAAAAGCATCAAGGACCCGAAATCAAACTCATCGCGCAGACTGCCCTCCTGATAATCAATCAAAGGAGCTTTCACTTGTTTGCCATTAGTAACCTTATAATGGTCGGCATAAACCATGCCCGACTGACTATCGTCCAATATCCTCAACATTCGCTCAATGGCAAGATAACCTAACCGCAATGTATCATATTTGCAGTAAAGCAGCACATATCCGTTGCCGGCATTAGCGGCAATCTGCTTGATAGTTGCGGTTGAGGTGAGGGCATCAATTTTCAGTACTTCACATCCCTCTATTCCTCCTTTTGCGTTTTCATCGGCAAGAAGAAAGATTTTTGAAATAAATTTGCTCGATTTCAACCCATCAACAGTGGCTCGCGCCTGCTGCTCATCAACGAAGGGTATGAAACAATTAATAGTATTCATAAATATTCAAAAGTTGTTTTATAGATAAATATCCTTATTTGTTTAAGTTGTCGGTCGATTTGAAGAAATCAAGCACCTGTTTCATCAAGTCATCACGCACTGCCCCGTCCTTTATAGTCTCAAACGGGAAGCCCATAACGTAAGTCTTATAATTTGTTGCCATTGCCATAGCTGCAGGCAGATTATTCTCCTTATAACGAAGCGTGGTGGAAGCTACTTTCTTGTTAAACGGCAGAATTGCATCAGGCGATTCCACACAGTACATGTCCTTGTTCAATTCAGTATTGAAACTAATGGTTTTGTCAGACAAAAGCTGTTGGAAAACTGTTGGCACACAATATGCCTCGCCGTTCACGGCAGCCTGGCAAACACGCCATTTATATCCCAGTACATTTTGCGCAAAAGCCTTTTCCTCTGCATTCACACTGTCGCGGTCCCAAATATCTGACGCAACAAATGCTCCGGAAACAAATATGTCACCACCTTGTTTGCAATATGCTGAAATAGCATCACGCAACGACGTTGGGAACGCCTTATAACGTGCAGGCATGTCTTTACCACTGCCCACAGGCACTTCTTTCTGTTTACCCACTATAAGGTCAACCATCTTGTAGTTGCCAAGACGGACACCTCCGTCACACACCGACTGAACGCTTGATGAAACGAATGAATAACCGGCATTCATGATTGCAGCACCATGAATGTAAGGATAATCGAATGTGTTGCCCGCTATCACTTTAGTTTCATAATTGGAGCGGCTGGCACCGAATCCGGCAGCATCATCATCGGTCCATTTCAATTTACGGCGGAATTCATATTGCTGACCTATATAGCTGATATCCTTAATGTATGGCACACCATGGTCTTTTTCTGAATAGAATCCGGCCATTTCACCTGAATCAAACCAATCGGGTGCTGAAACTCGCGTGAAGTCGTTCACTACCATCACTGTACCTTTTGAATCTTTTGCTACGCCCAATGCGAGTGACTCAGAAGGAAAACTTCTGCCACCATCGTTCATGGCAATAATCTGATAGCTATGCACAAGGTTATCGCTGATGTTTACAGTGTAACTTGACGATGATGTCAGTGCTATCTGCTTGAAACCTCCGTCACCTATGCGTTCAAGCACTGCAAATCTCGTTGCATCAGCCTTATCGCAAAGGGTGTCCTTCGTTGCCTTCCATGTCAGGTTAAATGTTGTTCCTGTAAGTGGAGTTATGGCAAATGAATTTATTGGAAGCGGTTCTATCTTGTAATCATGACCATCACGCTTTGAAAGGAACTGTACCATACCTTTATAAATGGCACGGCTTACTGTAAAGCGGAAATTTGGGTCAAGCCCATATTTCATATCTGCGAAATTCTCATGCGAAAGCAGTTCAAGCAGCATTGCAGGAACTTCTGGTTGACGTGCCTCGAAATAACGTTGGTCCCACATGCCACGGCGTTTCCAGTCAGGTTTGAACTGACGACGTACGTCATTTGTGATGTTGGTCAATACAATGTTGGTGAAATCACGTGACAGAATTCGTGGAGTACCATTATTATAGTTGCCGAAATGATTGCTGTAATAGATGCCGAGTGAACCAATCACATCGTCATTCTTTGTAGTGCCGGCATCGCTGTGGAATGCCATTGAAAGGTCGATTGGGATATGAAGTCCCTGAGCCTGCGGAAGCACTACTGAACCACCGGCAAGATAGTTGACCCATGAGCCACGGTCCTGATAATCGTCCTTATAGTCGTTAACGCCACGGAAAGGTGAATAAATTGTATCAGGAATTCCCGCCCACTGCATAAAGTAGCGTGCTCCTTCAGTGTAACGCGGATGATTGCTTACCATCCAATCGTATTTAATACTCTTGTTGCCAGTATCTGTGGTGGCTTCGTCAAACCGTTCATCGTTTGAAGAGCCTTCTACCTTGCGGGCTATATTCCCCATACCACCACCTATTTTCACAGCATCTGCCGTTACATAACCCTCGGAAGTTGAATAATTCGACAATTCAACTGCCGCATTATTCAAACCTTTCTTGAAATAATAATGACCGAGATAAAGCCATGTGCCTCCACCCATCTGCTGATTCACGGTAAACATTTTCTGACCGTTCGCTGAATTTATTGTATATACAGCATCACTCACACTTCCGGGTATTGTCTTATAGGAAATGTAAACTGCATACATACCGTCTTCAGGGATATTGGCATTCCATTGTGCTGTGGAATACTTATGTAAATTGTTAGTTGTCTTAGCATATCTGAAAGTGCCTTCACGGAAAGGATTCTGATAGCCTTCATATTGGGCACGCTTATATGCAAAGCCCACAGAATCACCGGTTTTCCATTTTCCGCCGTTGTTATGCTCCTTGTAACCAAGTTGAGCATTACCGCCATCGTTGTCAACAATCACTTCATTAATATTGGTGTCGCGCTCGCGAGGGCTGAACACGTAAGCCCCGGCATTCTCAAGCATTGGCATGAGATACGGCATCACATAACTTTGGGTATATAGGTCCTCAACGGTCTGATACATACGTGCACGTTGCCATTGCCAACGGTTAAGCGATGATTCAAAATACCAACCATGACTTTGCCAAATTACAATATTGTAACCATTAAGTCCTGACGAATAATTGTAACTTGGGTCAAGCGGAGATATAAAACGCAAATCATGAGTACGTTTTGATACGGCTGTATATTCCGGAAAATACTTATTTATATCAATGCTATCAATCATTAAATTCACATTGTAGCCCGAATATTCGGCTGATGATGCTGCTATCTGAGCCTTTAGAGCATCAACCGACATACGGGTAAATGGAACATCTGCATAGTCACCTCCGAGATTTACTGATATGGTGGATGAAGCTTTGTCGACCGACACAGTCTTTACCCTGACCTTTCCGATGCCCATATTGGCAGGAACTGTCGATTCAACTGCCGTCTGGATTTTTGCCTTCTCGGTAGCGCTCACCGAATCAGCCATGGCTGAAAAGCAACCAAGCACTCCCGATAGTATGACAACTGCTAATGTCCTGATGATTTTAATATTCTGCATTATGATAATTGTTATTTTAAGTTCTATATATCAATAGGCCAACCGACAAATCCAATAAGCACGGCCTTACACTTATTCGACAAAATTAATATAAACATTTAATTATGGAAAACAAAGTTGAACTTGATTTCACCAATTAAACACTATTTATGATTTAAGCACAAATTTAAAGAAATTAATGTGCAATATTCTTACTTTTCTTAACGGATTCATCAATAAAAAAGGTTTCTTCCATACCAAAATGGAAAAAACCCTTTATTATCATGCCTGATTGGAAAAACAATCAGTTATTGCTGTAACTTAGTACTGTGTAATAACGATCGTTCTGAATGAAGTATTCAAGCGTAACATATCCTATGCCATTTTGGCCATACCACGATGCACATGTTTCGCCTCCATTGTAATTGAAGGCTACAGGGTCGCCATAAGTCCGACAAAGATTATAGTGAAGTGTATTGTAACGGGATATGTCATCATATTCCGTAGAATAGCTGAATTGCGCACTGACAAGAACGCCTGAACTGTAGTTCAACTCAGCGTCGTCCCACACATATCCCTGCTCGGAAGCTCCACGCAGGTAAATCGTCTGGTCGGTATATCCGTCAATTATATAATTATTATTGTATAGCGAGGTAAGGCTTGCACCAATGGCAGTGCCAAACGACAGACCAAGCACTGAATTAATTCTCGGAGCTGTGGCAAGGAAAGAATAGTTCGATGGACGATAAGGGCGTGAAATTGGATGATTGTTCAAGCGATATGCCCTTGTAGGTGGTGCAAGATAATGACCTTGCTGATACACTGGCGCCTTTACGAAACGGCGCTCTTTGGAATAATTGCGCGCTGGCTCTGTCTTCCTCACATAATTGCCTTGACCAGCATTTACTGTCTTATTATTGCGGTTTACAAAACTGCTGCCCGTATTCGTTTTTTTAGAGTTGCTGACGGCACTTCCGTTATCCTCAGTAGCGTGCAGATTGCGTGGAGGTTTCACCCTGTTGCGCGTCAAATTGGAATTATTGCCTGCATTCTGCGGATTGACGTTGCCCGATCTGCTTACTGAAGTCGGTCCACCGGGATTCGATGTGGAAACTCCTTGGCCTCCACGATGTCCAGTAGTACTTGAAGCGGCTTGCGCTCCATTACCCATATTTGAACTCTGCTGAGCGCCCGGACGGCGTGCCTGCATATCGCGGTTACCAGTAGGTATTTGAGTCTTGGTGGTTACTACCACCTGCTTAGGAGCGGTATTACGTGCTGGCTCTTGAGCATTCAGAGCCACGGCACAAATTATTAGCGCTCCCCCAAAAAGCATTGACTTGATTATGAGATTCTTCATAATTTTTATTGCTATAAATTTAATAATGATGAATTTAACTTCTTATTCCTGTGCATGATATTCCACCATGCCCGGCATGGAAGCACGCACAATCTTCTTTATTTCCACACCGAAATTGGATGCAACCGTTTTCAGTACATCGGAATATATGCAAGCTATTGAGCCTACAAAGCAAACGGGATAATCCTTATATTCATATTGGGCCAGATTCCGACGGAAAAACAGCATAATCTCGTTATACACCAAGTTATACACATAATCATTGTCAAGATGCTCGGAAAGGAAAAACGAGAATGTGCTTAATGACCGGTTAGGGAAAGCGCTCGTGTAAACTGCATCCATAATGTCGTCGGTAGTAACCTTGAATTTATCGAAAAATTCATCGGCTATTTCTTTCGGCGCAAGATCTTTCATGCAGTCGCTCGTGAAATGCCTTCCTAATGCCGCCCCGCTTCCTTCATCTCCAAGGATAAAGCCAAGTGAACGCACATTTTTAGTTATACTTTGCCCATCGTAAAGGCAAGAGTTGGAACCAGTCCCAAGAATACAAGCTATACCTGATTGATGAATGAATAATCCTCGCGCGGCACCAAGCAAATCGCTTTCTACGGTTACCGGCGTTTTAAATTGTGCTATCAGTGATGCCGACACAATTTTCTTTTTCTCCACATTCGTACATCCTGCACCATAGAAATGAACATGGTCCCATCTGCGCTTGAAAAAGGCCTCTGGCAATTCAAGCCTTACACTGTGGCTGATTTCTCTCCGAGACTGAAAGAACGGATTCAGACCTTCAGTAAACGCATGCTCAACTATGGTTCCGCCGTCAACCAGCGACCATTCCGTACGAGTAGAACTACTATCTGCTATTATTTTCATGCCTGATGTTTCAAGGTGGGGTTAATTCTTTTAAATTTTCCCGAATTTTTAATTAGCAAAAGTATGAAATTATTATTTATTTTTCAATATTTTTCTTAAAATTATTCTCTCACGGGCGTTCCAGCATCGATTTTTATGCTGGAACGCCGCGAAAAGAATAGTTTTCCTTACTTATGAGCCACTACAACTTTGCTGATTGCAAAGCCGTCGGCTACCTTAATGCGGAGAAGATATGCACCATTGGCAACTCCCTCGACATTAATGCTTGATGCGTCAGACTGTGCAACGACTACGCCGTTGTTGCCTATAAGTTGCAAACCTTCCACTTTCTTATCAGCAGTCACACTTATTACAGAAGCCGCTGGACTTGGGAATACTTTGAGTCCCGACACAGCCACCTTGTTCACACCGCCAGTGTTCGACTTGATAAAGTTGTCGAAATATATCTTGCCAGTAGTGCTCATTGGCGAGGCTGTCTGTATAAGCCTTATTCCTGTTAGCTTGTATGCCTTATTGGCAGTAAGCGAAGTAAGAGGTGCTGTGACATATTTCCAGCCATCGAATGTGACATCGCAAATAGGGACTAATACCTTTTCTCCGTCAGCACTCAATTCTGCCACAACTTTGTTTCCGTTCACATCGCCATAGATGTGCGCTCCAAGATAGTCATTTGAAGTAAACGTCTCTGTAGGAGCGGAAGTATTGAAACTTATCACGCCGTCCGATGTGCCGGTGAAAGTGTAGTTGAGAAGCATGCTCTTTGAATCGAAGAGTTTGTAGGTAGTGTTGTTGGAGACAACGGCGGATTTGTAATTAGTGCTCTCGCTGGTGTTTAGAGTGTATTGTGTTGCATCCTCGAAGTTAGCCACCACTGTGCCGTTCTTGGCAGCACTGGCATCAATGGCTTTGAATTTTGCCACAATCGGATTTTCAAGTTTGATGCCGTTATAATCTGCAATTGCACCGTCAAAGGACAGTGTGTAGGTAGCGCCAACAGTGAGTTTGCTCAGTATCGGCAGACGAATGAACCCGTAACTGCCGGTCGTCTTGTTATTAGTCATTCCTCGTTTGTTGAACGCCACTTCATTGCCGGCTGAATCAGTCAACGTTATCTGACTGAATATCGGAGTGGCATTGATTGGCCTGTCGCAACGAATATCAATTGCTGCACCCGAATAATGCACATTCTCGCCATCGTTAGGGAATTGGCCTATCACATCGAGGAATCTGCGACTGTCGGTTGTGAAACTGAAAGTCACGTCATTTCTCATCGGAGTTCCGCCTCCGTGCATTGCACTCTTGGCAAGTGTGACAGTGTATTTGGTGTTGGCCTGATACGGTTCGTCAGGAGTAAATACCATCTTATAATTTGTATCTTCCCATGTGAATGTACCTTTCACGGATGGAGTGATAGTAAACGCCTTCTCTGCCGATTCAGTATCCATATCCCAATTGAATGTCATGGTAATCGGTATGTTGCAAAGCACTGCGCTATCGCCGTCGTTCCACACTGGTGAGTAACTTACCACCTCAGGTGCTGTGTTACGGATGCGGTTCATGCCGATGTTGGCATACATTGTGGTGTCAGCAACAATCTGCACATCTTGGGCTACGTTATAATGGTCGTTTGCATTCACTTTAATACGATATTTGCCTGGCGTCATCATTTTGAAAATGTAATAGCCATTATAAAGCGAGTCGGTGGTATATGTTGCCACTACTGTGCTATCGGAGTTTTGAAGAGTAACTTTTGCTCCCATAAGAGGATTGAGTTTATCGCGCCCGTACATTATATAATCCTTATCGCGAAGTATGCGGGAATCGGTGATGCAACCGGCAAGATTACCTACTGTGTATTTAGGAATACTGAAATATTGGTCAATCATCTTCACGAAGTGCCATGCTTCAAGCCAGCAGAAATCATTGTTCATTAGCCTGTAGGTCTCTGGTATGTAATCGTGGAACGAACCTTCTGAAAGCATTCCCGGGATGGTGAGCACGCGAAGCACGCCAAGCCCCTGAGTTCCCCAATCAGGATAGAATGTCCAGTCACCGTATGTGCTTGGCGTAGTACTTGTCCACACTGTTGCCTGGTTGCTCAGCAAATATGGCTGTAGCATATTGGCAAGCACATCCGATTTGGCAACTTGAGGTTTGCCCGAGTATCCTCTATACAAGCCTATAGGAAAATTCACCCTGCTTGCATTACCAGTTGCGTTGCTGTGGATAGCGAGGAAAATATCGGCACCGCTGTTGTTGGCAAGATAGCCTATTGTCTCAAGCCCAAGGTCGTCATCGGAAGTGTTGGTTACGCGTGACATTGTCACTTTAAATCCGCGTGACTGAAGTATATCGCGCATATCCAAGCCTTTGGCAAGGTTTGAATTCGATTCCCAATATCCATTTGGGTCGCCCGATGAGAATGGTTCTATCACCACATTACGGTCGTCACTGTCGTGACCGCCATGTCCCGGATTAATATATATGTGTACATCGCTTGGCTGGGCGGCATAAGCACCGATAGCCATCATTGCTGTAGCAATGGTCAATAATATCTTTTTCATTTTCGGGACTGTTATTCGTTAATGTTTACTTTCATAAGATAAAGCTGGCCTTCAGCATTTGTATAGACAATCTTGTCGCCTGCTGCATCAGTAGTTGGCTGCATAGTCATCGATTCAGGAGCGGTGAGTGCCTTGAAATTGCTTCCGTCGGCCTTCATAAGTACTATTTGCGATGATGTGTAAGTATAACCGTCATCTTTGGAATTCTGGGCTACAATATAATTGTTGCCAAGCCAGCAAGGTATTTCATATTTGCCAAGTTGCGCCAGCACATTGCCGTTAAGGTCCATCACTACGATGCCTTTACCTGCTGCAAAGAACATAACTTTCTGTCCATCAGGTGATAATGAAGCCCAAAGATAACCTGCATACGATTCAACTGGTGAATAAGATTTCTCCACGCCGTTCTTCACTACAATCACTTTCGAGCCTTTGGTATAGACGTAGGTCCCTTTGTCCTTCACACCCGAAGTTGTGATTGTGCCTTTTGTCGATTTCACAACGGCTCCGCCATTCACCATACATGGCATTTGCAATATGCGCTGGTCGGCTACTATTGTGGAAGTTGATTTTGTGACTGCGTCATAGCTCATTGCGCTACGGTAGCAAAGTCCATCCACACGTTTCTGCGTCGTGTAGTAGATTCGCCCGTCTTTACCAAACTGTGCCCCGAATCCGGCACGTTCCGCAGTGGTTATTTCAGTAACTTTCTGGTCACTGAAATTGTAAAGGTTAAGACCTTGCTGATTCTCGCCTGTGAACAGCAATTTTTGTCCGTCAGCGCTCAATACAGGGTAATACGCAGCACTGCCAAAGTCTGCAAGTAGAGGCTCTGTGCTCGTAATCGTTACTCCCTGTGCTATTGCCAACAGAGGCAAACAAGTTGCCAAGAAAAGTAATAATCTTCTCATGTTATTGTGATAATTAGTTGTTTTATATTTCGTTGTCTCTTATGCCGAGCGGTCCGGCATGTTTTAGCTTTTCATCGTACAAAGTTAATGTATTGCTTTGAATCTGCAAGCATTTAGGCGCAATTTTTTATTTATCCTAATTTTATCACTGTCGCGTCAACCCATTTTTCCCCTTTCAAACCTTCCTATCTTTTACCTTTTTGTACCGATGAATAATCTTCAAAAATCAAAAAATTCTATTTGCATCTTGAACTTTCCCAAAATAGACTTCTTCATCCAACAGCATCCAGCGCTTTCGTTTTTCCGCCCTCATTCCCGCTAACACCGAAAAATTTCATGATATTTTTCGTATGAAACCGAAAAATCTTATATTATTTTTCGGTTTTAATCGAAATTACTTATATCCACTGTCCTCATTTAGGCCGCCAAAAATTTGCTTACTTCATTTATAGTTAGTATTTTTACACCAAAGAATTATCATAAGCCCATGAAAAAAACTTTTTGTCTGATATTTCTTGTGATGTTTTCAATCTGCATCACAAATTCTGATGCCGCTGCCAAGTCCCATCGCAGCATTGCTGCACATGCCGTCAATTCAGCTGACATTCCCGATGGAATTAGCTTTGAAGGTAAATTCGTCAGCGCATTCTCATGGATTGACCGCCTTGGTAAGAATCTTGTGGTCATGAGCGAGACTGGCATCGAAAAAAACGACAAATTTCCACACTCCGACAAGGACAACAACGATGCGGAACTTTTTGCCTATCACTATATTCTATCCGGCAATTCCGCCACAAAAACTTGGTGCATCTACGATTACGTTGCTGATTGCAGTTGCGACCTCTTTGCGAAGTTTTTGCCTGACGCATTAAGCATAACTGACCTGAATAATAATGGTATTGCTGAAGTTTGGATAATCTATCGCAAAATGTGCCGTGGTGATATTGGCCCAGCCGAAATGAAGATTAACATGCACGAGGGTACAAAAAAATATGCACTTCGCGGTACCACAAAAGCATGGATTGGCACAGATGAAAATGGCAAAGCAAAATATGACGGAGGCAACTACACCATGGACGCTGCAATGCTCAGCGCTCCAAAGGCATTCCGCACTCATGCAGCCGCTTTATGGAACAAAAATATTCATTATCCAGTTCCCAAATAATTAATTTGCAACATTAAACTTTCAATCATAATTCTATTCTCAATAATAAATACTATTTCTATGAAAAAATCTTTCGTTTTAATTTTAGTGGCCATCCTTTCAATGGGATGCGTCAAAGCCTCAAAAAACGTTGCCACCACTGCTCCTTCCAAAAGCACGGCATCAACGGTTGCGGCAAAATCCGTCTCTCCTCCGTCCATCACCGAAATGTCCGAAAACGAGTTGCCCGATGGTGCAAAAGTCAAAAAGACTGAAGGCAAACTTTTCAAAGCTGTGAAATGGACCGACAAAGCCGGTGAAAACCTTTTGGTGATGACTGAGACAGGCACATGGAACAGTCCAAGGATAAAGCATGACAACCCTGATTGTATGGATGCCGAACTCTTCGTCTATCACTACATCATCACCGACGGCAAGCCCGTGCAGGACTGGAAAATCTACGATTTGGCAAGCGATTGCGAAGTGTCGGTACAAGCCAATTTCGTTCGTGGTGCCTTTAGCGTTACCGACCTCGACGGCGATGGCATTTCCGAAGTCTGGGTGATGTATCAACTTGCAGCTCACGGTGATGTCAGTGCTATCCCGATGAAACTGATTATGCACGAAGGTGCCGACAAGTTCGCCATGCGCGGACGCAATCAGATATTTGTTGACGGCAGCAATCAAGGCGGTGAATTCACTTTCGACAAGGCTTTCAACGCTGCTCCTCTGGCTTTCCGCGACAATGCCAAGGCTCTTTGGAACAAATATCTGAAATATAACATAGAGGCCGAAATCACCCAACCCGACGAGAAATGAAACGATTAATCAACATATTAATTCTTCTTGCGCTCGTCATTTTGCCCGCCTCGGCCAAGACGACAGCCAAGAATTATTCGGTGAGCGACGTGATTAAGGCTTGGAAGGCTCGCACCATCAAGGTCAATGCCACTACACCCGATATCGCTGGCTTTTTCAAGGCTTTTGCCACTGCTTATCCCGGCAATGCCACCTCTCCTACTCTTACCCGCCTTAGCACTGGCAAGTCCAAGGTGCTTAAGTCCTTCTCCCTCGACGCGAAGAATGGCTTTATTTCCAGTTCCGAAAGTAGCGTCAAGCAATTGCAGATGTGCTATTGGAACAAGAACAACGGAAATAAGCTGATTGCTGTGTATCTCACCGATTTTGCCGAAGGTGCAGCCGACGACCCCGATGCAGGCTTTTTTAAAGCATTGATGTTCTACGACTACGATGCTGCCTCCCGCACCATGACGCCATTGGCAACTCCGCCGGCCGACGGCATTCCATTCGGGCTAAACTGTCAAGTGGCTTTGCCAAGTACCGGCAAGGACATAAAATTCGAGCAGAAAGCTGGCACTGGCAGCAACACTGACATTGCCACCGTGTTCCTGCATTGGAATGGCAACAGTTTCTCCACCAATGGAGTTGTGTCGCAGCGCCACAAGCAGCTCCGTCGCGACGACATCCGCAGCACTATTGCTAATTTTGGCATTGCAGGCTTTTGGGCAAACACCATAGCTAAGGAAAAGAATGCCAAGCCTTCAGAATTTGCCTTCATCGACATCGACGGCGATAGCGATGAGGAGTTATTCTTGCGCGACACTCCCAACCGTCTTGGCTGCATCATCAATTCTTACTTCCACGTCATTGCGCAGCAAGGCTTCAAGAGCAGCATCAGCATTTACAATGGTTTCGTCACTGTCACCTCCTCGGCTGGCACTGGCGGTGCGGTCAACACCGAATATCACAAGATTGAGAACAGCAAGGTAGTCGCCAGTTGCGACATCATGGAATATAACGATGAAAACGACAATAGGATTACCGAATACAATGGCGAAACAAATCAAAATTCCAAGGCGGCAAAGGAGGCTAAAGCCATTATCGCCAAAGTTCCGAAAACGCCTATCGACATTGACAATCTCGGCTGGATGCCTTTCAGCAAACTGAAATCTTTTGTCCGTAAATAGTAATTTTCACAAATTTCAAGCAATGAAACGTATAATCAACATATTTCTTATTCTTTCAATCTGCCTTCTGACTCTTTCAGCAAAGGCGGCAGTAAAGAATTATTGTGTTAGCGATTTGATTAAGGTGTGGAAGGCAAAAACCATAAAAGTCAATGCCCCCAATCCCAACATCACCGATTTCTTCAAGGACTTTGCAAAGGTCTATCCCGGCTATTCCGTCAATAACACCATCCTGCGCATGAATACCGGCAAGTCCAAACTTCTGTCGCAATACATTCTCGATGTGAAAAATGGCTACCTTTCAAGCACTATGCCCGAAACAGGAGTTGACAACATATTGCAGATGTGCTATTGGAACAAAGCCGACGGGCACAAATTGATAGCCATTTACATGTCTGATTTTGAGGAAGGTGACCTTTTCGATGCCGACAGCGGTAATTTCAACGTGTTGATGTTCTTCGACTTCGATGCCACCACTCACACTATGACGCCTTTGCCAACTCCTCCTGCCGATAAGATTCCATTTGGATTGACTTGCGTTGTGACTTTGCCTCGCACCGGCAAGGACATCAAGTTCGAGCAAAGTGCTGGAGAAGGCGATGCAATGGAAAATTCCACAATGTACCTTCGGTGGAACGGCAACGCCTTCACCTGCGATGGCACTGAAAGCGAGCACCACAAGCTTCTCCGTCGCAACGATTGCCGCAACTACTGGGCTGAAGCCGGTCTTGAAAATCTGTGGGCCGACAGCATTGCTGAAGAAGAGAACACAAAGCCTGAGCAATTCGCCTTTATCGACATCGACGGCGATGGCGATGAGGAAATTTTCCTCCGTGATACTAAAAACTCGCTCGGCTGCGTTCTTTCTTATGGCGCCAATGTCCGCATTGTGGCAAGGGAGGATTCCAAGAATCGCATCGCAATTTTCGGCAACTTCGTCACAATTAGTAGCGCGGCTGGCTCTGGTGGCGCGGTTTACACCGAATATCACCAATTTGAGTGCAATGAGGTAATCGCCTCTTGCAGCACGCTGTCGTTCACCGACTCCACTGGCAAGAGAGTGACCGAATACAACGGCGACACAAGCCATAACGCCAAAATCGTTAGCGAGGCCAAGGCCATTATTGCCAAAATGCCCAAAAAGTCTGTTGACCTATCCCGTCTTAACTGGATGCCGTTCAGCAAACTTGCAACTTTTGCTTACCAATAACTTATTATAATGAAAAAAATCGCATTATCCCTTTCAATTTTATGCTGCTTGTCGCTCGCCGGATGCAGTGGTGTTGCGAAAAGCAAGGCATCGCATGAAGATTCTGTTACTTCTGCTGCCGGTGTGCCTGTTTCTACTATCGACGCCAACAAAGTGGAAAAACTTTGGGATAGTGAGGTCATCAACGACAGCATTGACATTATGCCCGATGAATTTGCATTTTACGATATTGATGGCGACGGGCTGGATGAGCTATTGCTCCAGAACAAGGCTGCACACTATGGCTGCGTCATCACTTTTGGTGACACGACTGATGTTGTGGGAATAGAAAAGCCTGGATATACCATCGCCATTCAGGCCAATGTGGTAATCAGCAGCGGTAGCCCTGAAGCTGGAACATATTGTACAGAATATCACAAAATCGTCAAGAGTAGAGATAATGGGGAATGGTTCGTGAAGAAATCGGTTAATGATAGCGACGATGCCGCTCCTACATTATCTTATATAGGCGAAGGTGGTAAGATTTACACTGCTGAAGAGGCTGAATCATTTATCAATGGCATTCCAAAAAAAATTGTCGATATCAGCAATCTTAATTGGAAGCCATATTCCACTTTCAAGATTTTCATAGAACAATAAGTCTAAACATATTTGGTTCATGAAAAAGTTGGTAAGCATCATGTTACTGATGTTCTTGTGCTCCGCGACCTTTTATTGCCTTGCGCAGGAGAGTGACATAACGCATATTTCCAAATCTTTCACTTACAGACCGATTGAAAGTGTGGGCGACTTCAACTCCCCTATCACTGCCTACATTTCTTATGGTAAAGTCTTTATTCGTTACGATGAAGATAAAGCCGAGGCTTTCTGCCGTAATATTGGCAAAAAATATCCTTTCACTGGCCGTATGCCTATCGAAGTGCAAGGTCTTGCAGGTGATTGTGCCAGTTTGACGATTGCTGACATCGGGCAGGATGTAAACCCAGTAATTGCCATGTCGTTAACCGACGGTTCTGTACAGATTCTCGACTTTTTCAATGCCCTCTCTACTGGCGATTTACGTTGCAGCTTGCCTTTGAAAGGCGTGAGCGACGTGCTATGGCTTGATGCGGGCAGCGTGGGTGATGTTGACGAGGATGGCAACGCCATTGGTGGATACGTCACCATTTTCGGCCACGATGAGATGGGCAAAAAATATGAGATTAAGGAGTACAACGGCATTGGAAGCTTTTATCCGGCTTCAAGCCGCAATGGAAATCTTGTTCTGAGTTTCTCCCGCGATTGGAAGTTATCATGTAAAGTTAACGGCGCTATTTATTCCGGACGTTTCTCCGACACTAACTTTTCAAAGACCAACCCAATATATTCTTATGTCTTGACCAGCAGCACCATCGGCTCAACCACCTCCAAAATCAACATCCCAGGCACTTTTTCTTTGGTAATAACTGATGAAAATTGCAATCAGGCAATTTTCACACCCATAACTGGATTTCCATTCTCGTCAGCTTTGGGAAAGCCAGTAATTGTTTATACTGTTTATAATTAAGCATTTTAATATTACACACATCAGATTATGAAAAATTTTATTCCTTTCTTTGCAATTCTATTTTGCCTGATTTTCTTCTCCTGTTCATCTTCAGTGAAAAAGGATGAAACGGTACAGAAATCACAAGCATCAGCTGCCGACACATCGACAACAATCTCTAAAACCTATAAAAGTGCTGCCGGCGATGAAAGCGGGTTCAACATGAATTTCACGGCATTCGTCAAGGGAGGCAAAGTTTTCATAACTTTCAACGAAGATAAAATGCGGGAGTTCACTAAAAGTATGGATTTCGAAAATTTTGATGGCAAACCTCCCTATGAATTGCAAGGTCTTCAAGGAAAATGCAAAAATCTCACCATCGCTGACATTGGTCAGGATGTCAATCCTGTAATCGCCATGGTTTTGGATAATGGCTCAATACAGATTCTTGATGTATTCAACGCCATTCATTACCGTGACCTAATGTGCAGTCCATGTTTACCTGACTTAAAGAACATTTCTTCCGTCAAGGGCGGTGAAGGTGACGGCTACATGACAATTTATGCTTACGATAGTGCTGGAAATAAGTCGGAAGTTACTGAATACGCTGATTTAGGCAGTTTCTCCGAAATTGATTTAAATGCTCCAAATGGCGCACATATTGCATTGCGTCTTTCCCCCGATTGGAAAATCACCTGCAAATCCGAATCATCAGGACACATAGAAATTTACAAAGGCTGCTTCATGGGCGCTGATTATCTTGAAGACCTAAAGCCCCAAACGTATTCTTACACGCTATTTTCACAGATTACCGACGGCAAATTGAAGAAAATCAATATGAAAGGAAGTTTCACACTCCAAAAATCAAATGATGTTCCCGACAATAGCTTTATAATGCCTGTCAGCGGATTGACTTTCGGTTGCAAAAAGGGCGGTAAAATATCTTTCACCAGTGAATGACAACGATACGGATATTTGACTATATTCGCATTAATTTATAAAATCTAAAATCATAATGAGAAAGGGTAAATATGTAGTTGGTCTTGGCGAAGTACTTTGGGATGTATTCTCTGGCGGCAAAAAACTCGGTGGTGCACCTGCAAATTTCGCTTTTCATGCTTCACAGCTTGGCTGCGATGCTTATGTGGTCAGTGCCGTGGGTGATGACGATTTGGGAAAACAGATTGTGGATGAGCTTGACAAAAAAGGTCTCCACCACGTCACTCCTACTGTTCATTTTCCGACGAGTGAGGTGCAGGTTCGTCTTACCGATGCCTGTAGTGCGACTTATGAATTCACCGACAATTCCTCATGGGACAATATTCCTTTCACCGCAGATATGGAGGAGATTGCCCGTAACACTGCTGCTGTTTGCTGGGGAACTTTAGCGCAACGCAGCGAAAGGTCAAGTGCTACAATTGCCAAATTCCTCGACCTTGTGCCTGATGATGCACTTAAAATTTTCGATGTTAACATACGAAGCAATTTCTACTCGCAAGATTTGCTCGATGATTCCCTGAAGCGGTGCAACGTTCTGAAGACAAACGAAGAGGAAATTATGATTTTGTGGAATCTTGTTGACATGCACAGCGACCGTGTTTGGGATATTAGCCGTGCGCTACTCAAAAAGTACAATCTTCGTCAAGTACTCGCCACATGGGGCGACGAGGGAAGTTATGTGTTCTTACCTGATAACGTCACTTCATATTTCGACCGCAAGCACGTGGAAGTCATCGACACTGTTGGTGCTGGTGATTCTTTCACTGCCGCCTATGTTGCCGCCACGATAGCAGGCAAATCTGTTGCGGCAGCTCATGAATTTGCTCGCAAGGTTTCAGCATTTGTCTGCACCCAAAGAGGGGCTATGCCTCTCCTGCCTGAGGAACTGAAACATGAACTCGGCTGACAACTTTCAATCAATAAGTCTATTTAAAAATATTTTTATTTCCAATTCATAGTCCCCAAATTCCGCCACAGGATTTGGGGATTTCTGTCAAAGGTAAGTTTTATTCGCATTTTCTTCCTTGCCAAATAAACCTATTTCGTCTCTTCAAGTCTAATTTTCAAACAAAGTTTTTACAGCGCTATGACTAAAAAATTATTCAAAACTTATTTGGTGATGCTCCTCGCTGGACTGAGCATCTTCGGCACATCACTTTTGGTAAGTGCCCAAAGTGAAGCTGCCAATAACACCGCTTCCAAAGCAGGAGAAGTCATTTCTTATAATCTCTATTATAAGTGGAAACTTATATGGATGAAAGGCGGTAACGCCCAAATGTCAACCCGCAGTGCATCATGGCATGGAACACCAGCCTATCGGATGGACTTGTCATGCCGCACAAACAGTACGGCTGATGTGGTTTTTAAGATGCGTGACACTATTACAAGCATTATTGCCACAAATCTCATCCCTTTATATTACCGCAAAGGTTCTTTTGAGGACGGCACTTACACTCTTGACCAGGCTTGGTTCACCTACAGCAACAAAAAATGCCATATCAAGCAGCGCCGTGTACGTAAGGGACAGGTAACAAACACAGCTTTCAATAGCAACCGCAATATTTACGACATGCTGAGCATCATCGCTTATGCCCGCTCATTCAATATGTCAACTTTCAAAGTTGGACAAAAAATATATTTACCTGTTGCCACAGGCAAACGTGTGGAATCACAAACTCTTACTTATGGTGGTATTTCCAAGGTAGAGGCCGACAATGATTTGAAATATCGTTGCCATGTTTTCACACTCTGGCAGAAGCGCGACAACAAGATGAAAGAGGTAGTTACTTTTTATGTTACCGACGATGCCAACAAGCTTCCTATCCGCCTCGACATGTACTTGAAGATAGGTGTAGCTAAGGTTCTTCTCCGCTCTTTCAAGGGTGTTGCCAATCCCGTTACTTCACAGGTTAAATAGTATTTACTCGGTCAATGGCCAGTAACAAACAAATGGCGCAGCCTCAATGGTTGCGCCCTTTGTTTGTGTTATTATGATGGAATTAATTTTCTCTATTTCCTATTGGATAAAGCAGAACATGCTGCTTCCGTCCTTGACCACAAGCGTAAGGAATGTGTAGATGCAGCTTGCAGGGCCAATCAAGATTATGCCTAAAGTGCATATCGTCATTCCAAGTCGTTCGCTGGTCTCTGATTTTATGCGTGGCACCACGCAGTCACCTTCCACAATGAACATTGCCTTAACGACAAGCAGATAGTAGTAAAGTGATATGATTGTATTTATCAATGCTATCAGCACAAGAATGTAGATTGCAACTTCTCCTGTCTTCACAGCTCCCATAAATATGAAGAACTTGCTGAAGAATCCTGCGAACGGAGGGATACCGCCAAGTGAGAACATGGCAAGCATCATTGTGAATGCCAGTTTAGGATTTGTATGATACAGTCCGTTATAGTCATCCATACCCACACGTCCTGTCTTGTTCTCTATTGCGGAAATCACACCGAAGGCTGCAAGATTCGAGAAGATGTAAACAAGCACGTAGTACATCAATGAAGCCATTCCAATCTCATTTGCTGCAATAACCCCAAGCATTATGTATCCTGCTTGTGAAATTGACGAGAATGCGAGGAATCGTTTCAGATTGCGCTGACGGATTGCGAACAAGTTACCAAGAGTGATTGTAAGTATTATCAATGCATACAGCATCCATTCCCAAACCTGCGAATATACTGCACCGAAAGTCTGAACCATGATTATAAGGAATGCGTAAGCAGCCGCACCTTTCGATATTACTGAAAGATACGATGTCACTGCCGTAGGCGCACCTTGATAAACATCGGCTGTCCAGAGGTGGAACGGCACAAGTGAAAGTTTGAAGCCTACGCCTGAAATCACAAACGCAAGAGCTACAATAAGCAATGCTGATGGAGTACCAGCCACCTTAAAAGCTATGTCGTTGAAATAAAGTGAACCGGCAATGCCATACACAAACGAAAGCCCCATCATGAATATTGCTGATGAGAACATCGCTGTGAACATGTATTTGGCAGCGGCCTCATGTGATTCATAGCGTTTCTTGTCGAATGCCACAAGTGCAGCAAGCGGCAGGGAAGCGGATTCAAGACCAATCACAAACAGCAGGAAGTGACGGGCTGAAATCATAAGGTACATTCCGAACAGTGTCACAAGCAGTAATTCGTAGAATTCACCGCGACGTACTATTGTGAAGTCCTCGTTTGCCCATTTTATTGATTGTATAAGCACAATCAGCATACCGATGTTCAATATCTGCTTCATCACGAATGTGGCGGCAGTTGACTCAAACATTCCTGCGAATGCCATGCCCTTTAGCGGGCAAATCATGCTCACAGCCGTATAAACGGCAAATAGCACACAAGTTATGTACGACAACGACGTCTGTAGGCGCTTAGGCATAAATGTGTCGAACAAAAACACTAGCAGGAATACGATCAACAGGCCTATTTCCTGCGGCATCATTAAAAATTGAGAATAATCCATTTTTCTTTTCTATATTTCTAATTCAACACAATTACATTACTAAAGCCTTCACGAATGACAGACTGTTCTTGATTATTTCCACAAAGAAGCTCGGGAAGAAACCGATGGTTACTATCCCGACAATCAACGTCAGTGTGGACAGACGCTCGTACCAATTTGCATCGGTAAGAGTCAAATGATGTTTGTCCTGTACCTGACCAAGAAGCAGTTTGCCTACCATTCGCAGAATATAAACTGCTGTAATCACAATTGATGTGGTACCTACGATTGTAAGGATTCTGTGGAACAAATCAGGATGCATGAATGAACCTACGAAAATGTTCATCTCTGCAACAAATCCGCTCAATCCAGGCAGACCTAACGAAGCAAGTCCGGCAATCACGAAGCACACACTCAAGTATGGCATTATATTCATCATTCCGCCCATCTTGCGGATGTCACGCGTGTGAGTACGACCGTAAATCATACCGATTAAAGCAAAGAACAAGGCCGTCATCAAACCATGCGACAACATTTGCAGTACTGCACCGGTCACTGCCGTGTTTGTAAGCATCAGCAATGCGAAAAGCACCATACCGCAGTGGCTGACTGAAGAATATGCGTTGATATATTTCAAATCGGTTTGAACACATGCGCTAAGCGCACCGTAAACCACGCTGATACCTGTAAGTATCAGGAATATCCAGTTAAGTTGCTGCGCTGCGAAAGGCATCAGGAAAATGGCAATACGGAAGCATCCGTAACCTCCAAGTTTCATAAGAACGCCTGCATGAAGCATCGACACTGCTGTCGGGGCTGCTGCATGGCCATCAGGCGACCATGTGTGGAATGGGAACATAGCTCCAAGCACTCCAAAGCCGACAAACGTCATCGGGAACAGGAAATATTGCCAACTGTGTGGAATGGCATTGTTCTGGGCAATCGTCAGAATATTCATCGTCAGATTATTCGGGTCAGCCGACGAATGGAAATATATTCCAATTACGCCAAGCATCAGGAATGCCGAACCGCCCATAAGCATCAATGTCAGTTTCATCGCCGCATAACGCTTGTTTCCGCTTCCCCAAACTCCAATCAGCAGATACATCGGAATCAGTGCTACCTCGTAGAACATGACCATTGTGAACATGTCAATGGAGATAAAGAAACCGAAAACGCCTGTCGAAAGCAGGAAGAACCAAAGGAAGAACTCCTTTGGCAAAGGATCCATACGCCATGAGGCAAACACTCCGCCGAACACTATGAATGCGGAAAGCAATATCAGAACAACTGAGATGCCGTCAACTCCAAGTGCAAAATGAATATTAAGCGGTTTGAACCAAACTGCATCGTATCTGAACAGCATTTCGGAAGCATTACCTGCACCGCGCTGCTGCAAGAATGAGTACACTAAGTATAATGCAAGGACCATAAGCGCTGAAGCGCCAATCACAACAACGGTCCTCACCTGCTTGATGTTCTTGGTTGCGAATAGGCATCCAAGCACCAAAATCGGTATTACTACAAAGTAGATTAATATATTCGAGAAAATCATATTCTATATATTTTTTATAACCGTCGTCACGATTAGATTACACATAACATTACGATAGTCGCGAGTGCCAAAGCTCCGATAAGGTATATCCACACATAACTTTGGATATTGCCTGATTGGAATCGGCGTATTGAATAAGATGTGGAATGTGTGACGCGCGCCAACATGTTCATTGTTCCGTCGATGATATGGCGGTCGAACCATGCGATTGGCGTACTTACATGTGCGAAAATCACATGGTGGGTGATGTACTGATAGAACTCATCCATATAGAAGCGGCGGTATGCTGCTGTCCAAAGCCCTGGAGTCTTTTCGGCCATCCTGTCGGGTTTCGGATTCTCCTTCAAGTATAATTTCGTAGCAAGCCCGATACCAATCAAGGCTATCAATACGCTTGAGCCTGCAACCATCCAATTGATTCCGCTCTCATATTCCACTGTACGCGCCAGATTGACATATTTTCCGAATGGAATCATACCTGCGCAAAGTGCAAGCAGTCCGAGTATTATCAACGGCAATGTCATTGTCCACGGCGCCTCATGAGGCTTATGGTCACCGTAGTCAGGATTGTTCCACCAGAATATCTTGTAATACAGACGGAACATATAGAATGCTGTCATTCCTGCCACTACTGCCAACCAGATTCCCCACAGAGGACTCTTGGCATAAGCGGCAACAAGAATTTCGTCTTTACTGAAGAAGCCTGAGAATGGAGGAATACCGGAAATTGCGAGGCAACCGAATAGGAATGCCCAGTTGCATATCGGCATATATTTGCGAAGTCCGCCCATGGCGGTCATTTCGTTGCTGTGTACTGAATGTATTATCGCACCTGCGCAAAGGAAGAGGAGCGACTTGAACATCGCATGTGTGAATAGGTGGAACATGGAAGCCATGTAACCCACACCGTTGTCGAGCATTTGACTTGCCACACCAAGTGATGTCATCATGAATGCTATCTGTGATATGGTAGAGAATGCAAGCACACGTTTTATGTCGCTCTGTGTACATGCCACGGCTGCAGCATAGAATGCAGTGAATGCGCCAATCACAGTAATTATTGTCATTGTGCCTTGTTCAAGGCAATATATCGGGAACAGACGTGCCACCAAGTAAACACCGGCAACAACCATCGTTGCGGCATGAATCAATGCCGAAACTGGTGTTGGGCCTTCCATGGCGTCTGGAAGCCATATATGCAACGGGAACATTGCCGATTTACCGGCACCGCCAATGAATATCAGCGTCATTGCCCATGCCATGGCTGAACAGCCAAGGAATGTGGCTCCGCCGGCACTTGATATCACTGCGCCAGGATTACTCGTCAATGTAATGAAATCGAATGTTTGTGTGTAGTAGCTCAGAATCAGGATACCAATCAGGAAACCGAGGTCGGCAAAACGCGTCACGATGAACGCTTTCTTTGCCGCAGCCACTGCTGCCGGTGTGGTGTAGTAAAAACCAATCAACAGATATGACGAGATTCCCACAAGTTCCCAGAAAATGTACATCTGGAATATGTTGGATGCCACAACCAATCCGAGCATCGCAAGGGTGAACAATGAAAGGAACGCATAATAGCGCTGGAATCCTTTCTCGCCATCCATATATCCTAAACTGTAGAGGTGCACCATGAACGATACTGTGGTGATGACTATAAGCATCATCGCCGATATCGGGTCAAGCAGCACTCCTATCTTTATAACCAAATTCTTGGTAAACTGCATCCATGTGTAGTCGAATACCTGCAACTGCTGACGCACTCCGTCGATTACCTGGCCTTGGTCAGTGCCGAAGAAATATGTGAAAGCTGCTGCGAACGCAATGAATGCGGTTACTCCCATTGAGCACACACCCACTATTCCAGCGGCCTTCTTCTTCATCTTAACTCCCACAAGTCCGAGAAATACGAACGTCAAGAATGGGAGAATCAATACGGCTATTGTATAATTTAAATTCATTGGGCTTAAAATTTCATTTTAGTGAGTTCCCTGATGTCAACATTCTTCACAACGCGATACACATTTATTACAATGGCTATCGCAAGCGCTGTCTCGCCGGCTGCTATCGCTATGGCAAACAGACTGAACATCATCCCTTCCATTTGGCCGGGGAACAAATAACGGTTAAACACGACAAAATTGATATCCACTGCATTGAGCATCAACTCAAGCGATATCAATATGGCTATCATATTCTTACGGGTTATAAACCCATACACTCCGCAGCAGAACATTATCACGCTCGGAATTATATACATTAGTATTGTCAAATCAAACTTCATGATATTCATCTTTTACGGGCTATTACTACGCCACCGATTATACATGCCAACAACAGAATACTGACTGCCTCAAATGGCAACAGATAGCCGAACTTGTCGGTACTGAGGAGTGCGTTGCCTATCCCACGGATGTCGCAACTGAAATTTTTCGACAATTCACTTGCCGCATTTGATGCGAAATTGACAAGTGCATAACCGCATACCAATATGCCGGCCAACGCTGCCGTCAATCCCATGAACCGTTTGTGCGACGTCAGTCGTTCGGCTCTCTCTCCCGGCTTGTGGGTGAGCAGAATTGCGAACACTATCAGCACTACGATGCCTCCGGCGTACACTGCAATCTGCACGGTACCGAGGAACTCATAATCCAATTGGAAATAAATTCCTGCCGTAGCGAACAATGTGAATAGCAGATATACGGCTGAACGCAATATCTTGCGCGAAGTCACTGTCAGCACCGAGAACACGATAATTGCCAACGCAATTATGAAATACATGATAATATTTCCTACTGATTCCATATTCATTTATTTTCTTTATTTTCTGTTTTGGGTTCAGCAGCCTGCGGAGCTTTATCAGAAGGTTTTGCAGTCTCTGCTGCTGGTTTTGCCGCAGCAGGTGCTGCAGGTTTCGCAGCCACTGGCGCAGATGCCGGCTTAGGCTCTTCTTCCTTTTCAGGCAAATAATTCAGCTGCTTCACAAGTTTCTCGCGTGTGAACACGGCCTGCTCGAATTCATTGGAGAATTCTATGGCATCGTGCGGACACGTAGTTACACAAAGCATACAGAATGTGCAGCTGCCAAGGTCGTAAATCCACTTATCCAGCTTTCTCTTCTTTTTCCCGTCCGGCATATCCACCATCTTGGTCACTATCTTGATTGTACCGTTCGGACAATTCATCTGACAGATTCCGCAGGCTATGCACTTATGCCGTCCTTCTTCGTCATACTTCAATTTCAATGTGGCGCGAAAACGCGGTGAAATCTTCAGTGTGTCGCGGTTTTCCGGATACTGCTCAGTGATTTTGGGCGTGACAAGCTCCTTTCCGGTAACTTCCATGCCCTTTATCAAACTTCTTACTCCCGTGAAGAGAGAAGAGAAATACTCCTTAATACTCATAGATAAGTCAATCTAATGAAAATAACATAATAATACCGGTCGTTCTTATTTGATTTCCGAAAGAGAGTCCGGTATGTTTCCCCTCTTTCTGTTCGTTTCTTTACCTTTCAACCTGACCACCGAGAATATCAAGCAATTCGGTGGTGATGCTCTGCTGGCGCATCTTGTTGTAATCAAGCTGCAGCTCTTCAAGCAGATTATTGGCGTTGTCGTTGGCGGTCTGCATCGCCATAACTCGGGCCGACTGCTCGCTTGCCGTTGATTCAGTGAATATTTCCTGCATCACCGACATTATGTAAAGCGGAAGCACACTGCCGAAAATAGCATTCGCGTCTGGTTCAAATATGCAGGAGCGGTTCAACGACTTCTTGCTGCCTTTCGCCATCAAATCCTTATTCGATACCGGAAGGAACTGGTCAAATTGAATGGTCTGCTTGCTCACGCTATGGAAATGCATGTATAGCAGCTTCACAGCATCAATCTCATGGTCAAGGAACTGTTCCTTCAGCATTTCCGTGAACTCCGTGAGTTGTTCACGATTGCTGCGGGTGTTGATTGGAGCTTCTTTCACTTCCACTCCTTTTACCTTGCCCACGGCCTTCACCACTTTACCACCAATGGGGTAAACGATGATTTTCACTCCCTTGCCGTATTGCTCACGCACATTCTTGATTTGCACAAGCAGATTCTTCACGATGTTGATGTTGTAGGCACCGCAAAGGCCATCATCTGAACCAAATGTGACAATGGCTATCTTTTTCACATCACGGACTTCAATCAGCGGTGAATTATAGTCACCGTCGGCAGCCAACAAATGGCTGATAATCGACTGTATCTGATTCCTGAACGGCAGCAGACGCTTCAAAGCCTGTGCGGACTTGTGCATCTTTGCCGACGAAATCATCTTCATGGCACTCGTCACCTTTTCAGTCGAGGCCACTGAGCCGATTCTTCCTTTTAATTCTCGTAATGTTGCCATTTCTGCTTATTATCAATATTTACTTGACACTTTCGCTGCTGCTTTAGTCAGCGTTTCCATTATTTCATCGGTAATCTTACCTGTTTTCAGCACATCAAGCACATCTTCCTTGTGTTTCGACTTCAGAAGTTGCAAGAATACTTTCTCAAATTCAGCCACTTTATCGATTGGCACTTTCTCAAGAAGTCCGTGTGTTCCGCAGAACATCAATGCTACTTGGTCCTCCACAGACATTGGCTGATATTGGGGCTGAACAAGCAGCCGCTCGTTCTTACGGCCTTTATCAATGATTCTTGCCGTCACTGCATCCATATCGCCGCCGAACTTTGTGAACGACTCCAACTCACGATATTGTGATTGGTCAATCTTCAATGTTCCGGCAACTTTCTTCATCGCCTTGATTTGGGCATTACCGCCGACACGCGATACTGAAATACCGACGTTGACTGCTGGTCGGATACCTTTATTGAACAAACCGCTTTCCAGATAAATCTGTCCATCGGTGATGGAAATCACATTTGTAGGAATGTAAGCAGACACGTCACCGGCCTGAGTTTCAATGATAGGAAGTGCTGTAAGTGAACCGCCGCCTTTCACAATCGGTTTCAATTCCTCAGGAAGGTCGTTCATTGATGAAGCCACTTCCTGGCTCTCGATTATCTTGGCAGCACGCTCAAGCAAACGTGAATGCAGATAGAAAATATCGCCAGGATATGCCTCACGTCCCGACGGGCGCTTAAGAATCAATGAAAGTTCACGATATGCCACTGCCTGCTTCGATAAATCATCGTACACGATAAGGGCATCACGGCCCGTATCACGGAAATATTCGCCGATGGCTACTCCTGCGAATGGAGCATAATAGCGCATTGCAGCTGCCTCACTGGCAGGTGCTGTTATCACGATGCTGTATTTCATTGCATCGTGCTGGTTCAGTTCATTCACTATTGATGCCACCGTGGATGCCTTCTGGCCGATTGCCACATATATGCAATATACTGGCTTTCCTGCCTCAAAGTTCTCGCGCTGGTTGATGATTGTGTCAATAGCGATAGCTGTCTTGCCTATCTGGCGGTCGCCGATTATCAGCTCACGCTGTCCGCGACCTATTGGTATCATTGAGTCAATTGCCTTGATACCAGTCTGCAACGGCTGATTCACAGGCTGACGGAAGATTACGCCCGGAGCTTTACGCTCAAGCGGAAGGCGAATCAATTTGCCTTCAATCGGTCCTTTGCCGTCAACTGGTTCACCAAGCACGTTTATCACGCGGCCAAGCAGACCTTCACCCACAGGAATTGATGCTATCTCACCTGTACGGCGAACTGACATGTTCTCCGACACTGTATCCACCTTATTCAGCAAAATCACACCGATATTGCTCTCTTCAAGGTTCATGGCAACACCCATGGCACCATTTTCAAACTCAACTAGCTCATTAGCTTCTACATTGTCGAGTCCGTACACGTGTGCCACTCCATCGCCCACCTCAAGTACTGTGCCTACTTCCTCGAAAGAGACCTTACTGTTGACCTCTTCGAGCTGTTTTTTCAGCACCTCTGATATCTCACTTGGGTTTATCATCTCACTTTAATTACTTAGGAGTTTTAAACGCAATTTCTTTAATTCATTTTTTATTGTGGCGTCGAGCACTATATTGTCAACCTTTACAAGGAATCCGCCTATCAATTCAGGATTGACGGTGTGAGTTTCCTCTATGGTCTTGCCTGCAAGCTGCGTCTTCACCACATCAGCTATCTCTGCGATTTTAGCATCGGGCATTTTTGATGCCGTCACTATTTCCACCTGAGCTATATTGTTCCGCTCACGGTAGATTTTACCGTATTGCAGAATAATCTCTCGCATGAAATTTTCTCGGTTGTGTCTGATGACCATCAATACGAATTTGTCGAGGCATCCGTCTTTCTGTGCTCCGGCTGCCGACAAAAGCACTTTTTCCTTATCCGCTATGGCTATGAATGGATTGTCAACTGTGCGCTGCATAGTAATGTCAGTGAAACTCTTGTTCAGTTGCTTCACCTCACCATAAACCTGCGCCGCACTGTCACTCTCCATGGCAAACTTGTAGAGTGCCCTGGCATAACGTGTTGGAATAAGTCCGTCATTCATAATCTATCAGTTTTTCTTTTCAACCTCGTTCAGCAATTTGTCAACCAAGTCGGCTTGCGCCTTATCGTTTGCCATGTCTTTGCGCACCATCTTTTCAGCGATGTTTATGGCAAATGCGCTCACCTCGTTGCGGAATTGCAGCTCCGATTCTTTACGGCTTTGTTCGATCGACAGCTGTGCAGCGTCAATCACCTTCTTCGCCTCAACCGATGCTGCCGCTTTTGCCTCCTCGATGATACTTGTCCTCATCTTTTCGGCATCGCGCAAGATATCGTCTTGACGTCGTTGACCTTCCGCTATTATTTTTTCGGCTTCAGCCTTGGCACTGTCGAGTTGCTCCTTCGCATTCTGGGCATATTCCACACCCTTGTCGATTAGAGCAGCCCGTTTGTCAAGACTTTTGATGATTGCAGGCCATCCATATTTCCCGAGTACAAAAAGTAACAGCAGGAATACGATGAACATCCAAAACACCAAGCCGATTTCGGGCTTGAACAGTTCCATATCTATCTTTTATATATTAAAGGAACAATGCAAGCGCGCACACAATCACTGCGAAAAGCGCAACACCTTCAACAAGTGCCGCGATAACAATCATGTTACTACGTATATCACCTGTCGATTCAGGCTGACGTGCTATGGCTTCCATTGCAGAGCCACCGATTTTACCGATACCTATACCAGCACCAATTGCTGCTATGCCACCACCAACTGCAGCGCCTAATTTTGCAATAGCGTCAGCTGCTAATAAAATCATTCCTAACATAATCTTTAAAATTTAAGTTGTTAATATTTTTATTTGTTATTTACTTTCTATTACTTGCTCTTTTTCACCTTTCTCCTGCGCCAACGATATGAACAATGTGGAAAGCATTGTAAACACGTAAGCTTGGATAAAACTGATTAATGTGTCGATTAAAAGCATGAACAAGGAGAATGCCACCGACACTATTGTTGTTGCACCTGTCACAACCATTGAATTCATCGTCGCTTGGAATATGAATATCAAAAGCGTGAGCACCAGCACTATCATGTGACCTCCCATCATGTTGGCAAACAGACGGACACACAATGCAAACGGCTTGGTAAAGATTCCGAACAATTCGATAAATGGCATTATCGGTATCGGGAACTTCAGCCAAAGTGGAACATCAGGCCAAAAGATGTCCTTCCAATAATGCTTCGTTCCGAACAGGTTAGTAAGCAGGAACGTGCATACAGCAAGAAACATTGTTATGGCAATGTTACCCGTCAGATTGGCTCCGGCAGGGAATATCACGCACAGTCCAAGAAGGTTCATGAACAATATCAAAAAGAACACCGTGAGCAGATATGGTCCGAACTTCTTTGCCTTATCGCCAAGCGTGCATACAATCACGCCATCATAAACGAACTGTGTGATTACTTCTATAATGCCCACACCTTTTCGGGGTGCCTTCATCGGATTGCGCCTATACCAACGGACCAGACTGAACACGCAGGCCAACACTACCAACGCCGAAATAATCAGTGCAAGCACATCCTTGGTTATTGAAAGGTCAAGCGGACGGTATTCCGTTCCGTTTACCATCTCAACCACCTTGCTCGGATAGTTGGCATCGTCAGCACTTGCTATCTTGAATCCTTCGTATTCAGCACCGTTCATAAGCCGTGCCGAGCTGAAGCAACGCCATGATCCGTCATTTCCGCGGACTATTATCGGCAACGGCAGGCGGACATCGTGGGTGAAAGGAAGTTCCCACCCGTAAGTGTCGCCAAGGTGCGCGAAAATAATCTTTTTAGGGTTAATCTGGTTATCACCTTGTGCTTCGGTCTTCTGTGCATCTGCCGACCCAGCTTCGCTTTGGGCAAGCGCAAATGGAGCGACTGCCAAAAGCATCACTAAAGTCATCAATATGGTCAGAATTCTTTTCATATTATTTGGCTTATTAATATATGCACACCGACACCACATTTTTATTTATATCAGCCACTCCTCCTCTTATTGCCACCTTGGTCTTTTCGCCTCCGATGCTGTAAACAACATCTCCGGCTACAAGCGATGACAACAGCGCGGCGTGGTTTTCAAGAGCCGTGAACGACCCAAGCGCTCCAGGCAAGGTTACACTTTCAACCTTTCCCTCGAACTCCACCTTTTCAGCCGATATTATTTTCAGTGTCATAATTGTATCTCTTACTTGTTACCTACTGCCTCAAGCATCTTCTTGCCCTTGGCAATAGCATCGTCTATTGTGCCGACATTAAGGAATGCCTGTTCAGGATATTCATCAACGTCGCCATTTAGAATCATCTTGAATCCACGGATTGTTTCAGCAAGCGGTACCATAACTCCAGGTATGCCGTTGAACTGGGCTGCCATGAACATTGGCTGCGAAAGGAAGCGTTGAGCGCGACGTGCACGCGACACCACCAATTTATCTTCATCCGAAAGTTCATCCACACCGAGGATTGCTATGATGTCCTGAAGCTCACTGTATTTCTGGAGCAGCTGAATCACTGCCTGTGCCACTTCGTAATGCTCATCACCCACAATGTGAGGGTCAAGAATACGTGAAGTGGAAGCCAACGGGTCAACAGCCGGATATATTCCAAGCTCTGTTATCTTACGGCTAAGCACCGTAGTGGCATCAAGGAAACTGAATGTTGTGGCTGGTGCAGGGTCGGTCAAGTCATCAGCCGGCACATAGATGGCCTGCACTGATGTGATACTTCCTGCCTTGGTCGAAGTGATTCGTTCCTGCAATTTACCCATCTCACTGGCAAGTGTAGGCTGATAGCCCACTGCACTCGGCATACGTCCGAGCAATGCGGAAACCTCTGAACCTGCCTGTACAAAACGGAAAATGTTATCAACGAAGAGCAGAATATCCTTACCGCCGCCATCTTGGTCGCGGAATTGCTCCGCTTCTGTCAGTCCTGCAAGTGCCACACGCAGACGTGCGCCCGGCGGTTCATTCATCTGGCCGAATATTAGCGTTCCTTGCGATTGCGCTACTTGTTCCATGTCAACATCTTCAAGATTCCATTTTCCATCTTCCATGTCTTTCTTGAATTTGTCGCCATATTTTATTACATCGCTCTCAATCATTTCGCGAAGCAGGTCATTGCCCTCACGGGTACGCTCCCCTACTCCTGCAAACACTGAGAAACCATTGTGTCCGTAGGCGATGTTGTGTATCATTTCCATGATAAGCACCGTCTTTCCGACTCCTGCGCCACCGAACAGTCCTACCTTGCCACCTTTGCTGTAAGGCTCAAGCAAGTCAATTACCTTGATTCCGGTGTGCAGTATTTCAGATGTAATGGACAGGTCACTGAACTGAGGTGCTGGCTGATGAATCGCCCTGCGCTCTCCCTCTTTCAGGCTCGGCAGGTGGTCGATTGGCTGACCTATCACGTTCAGCAGGCGGCCCTTTACTTGGTCGCCTGTCGGCACTGAGATTGGAACGCCAAGGTTCTCCACCTTCATGCCGCGCTGCAATCCGTCGGTGCTGTCCATGGCTACACAGCGCACGGTGTCCTCACCGATATGTTGCTCCACTTCCAGCACTAGGTCCGTTCCGTCTTTTCTCGCGACTTTCATCGATGAGTAGATGGCAGGAACTTCATGGTTTTCGCCTTCGAAAGCCACATCCACTACTGGGCCTATCACCTGTGTTATCTTTCCAAAATTATCGCTCATAATCACGAAATCTATTGGTTATATATATTGTCTAATTTTTCTTATTCTCTAAAAATGCCAGCCATACACCACTACCACCGTCATCAGGGCAATGTTGAACAAGCCTATCGGCATCAGATATTTCCACTCCATAGCAAGCAGTTGGTCGATACGGACACGCGGGAATGACCATTTAAACCAAATGATGATGAATGAGATGAAGAATGCCTTGCCAAGGAACCAGATTACACTCGGAATCCAGTCCATTACCATATTGAACCCGTCACATCCTGGAATGTGAAGTGGCATCCAACCGCCAAGGAACATCAACGCTGCTATACCTGACACAATGAACAGGTTGAGGTATTCTGCAAGATAGAAAAATCCGAAATGGATACCTGAATATTCAGTGTGGTAACCTGCGGTCAACTCATGTTCAGCCTCAGGAAGGTCGAACGGGCCACGGTTTGTCTCAGCCGTTGCTGCTATAAGATAAATGATAAATGCAATTATTGCCGGAACATGGCCCTTGAATATGAACCATGCATCTTCCTGTGCATACACTATGCCGCTGATGCTCATCGTGCCGGCGAGTACCACCATAGTCATTATCGACATAGCTACTGAAAGTTCGCAGCTTATCATCTGGGCACCGCCACGCAGTGCGCCGACAAGTGTATATTTGCTGTCGCTGGCCCAGCCTGCAAGCAGGATACCTATCACGCCAAGACCCGACACGGCTATCATGAAGAACACTCCGATATTGAAATCTATGATTTGCAACCCTCTGCCCCATGGCAGAACGGCAAACGACAACATTGAAGCGAGAATCACCAAATATGGCGCAAGTTCAAACAGGAATTTATCAGTATTTCTCAACTTGATAAGTTCCTTTATCAAAATTTTGAACATGTCGGCGAATACCTGCATCCATCCCCAACGGCCTACACGCATAGGGCCTAAACGGCACTGAAACCATGCGCACAACTTGCGTTCATACAAAATATAGAACAGTGCCAGCACCGCATACACCAAAATAAGTGCCACGGCTATGATTACACCTTCTATCGTTGTGGCAAGCCATCCGGGCATTATTCCGCACAACAACTGATCAAACCATCTTGTGACTATTCCGAAGTCAAACATATCTTAATTCTTTTTTGTTTCTTGTTAATCTGTTATCTGTCAACATCAGGCACCACATAGTCGAGAGATGCGTTGATTGCTATCAGGTCGGCAATCTTCTCACCGCGTGTGCAAGGGTCAACTGCTCCGAGCAGATTCAGGCACGGACTGTTGAAGTGCATACGGTATGGAGTCTTTTCGCCTGTACTTTCAATGTACACGCCGAATGCTCCGCGGCTTGCCTCCACTTGTTGGAACCAATGGCCAACAGGCAACTTGATAATCTTAGGTACTTTCGCGCAATAATCTCCTTCAGGAATGTTGTCGGCAAGTTGCTCAAGGATTTTCACACATTGTTCCATTTCACGCATACGGACCATATAACGGGCAAAACTGTCGCCTTCCGTTTCTGTGATTTCGTCAAAATCGATTTCGTTATAAATGGAATAAGGTGCTGTCTTGCGCACATCGCATGCCCACCCTGAACCACGTCCCGAAGGGCCAGTCACGCTGAGGTTGATAGCATCTTCACGGCTCAAAACGCCCACACCGCGCAGACGGTTGTTGGCAATCACGTTGCCAGTGAAGAGTTTGTGATATTCTTTCAGGCGTTCAGGCATCAATTTGCAAAGGGCTTTTACGTCGTTTGCGAAATCAACGTCAATATCGGCCATAACGCCACCGATTGTATCATAGTTGAGCGACATTCTCGCTCCACATGTCTTTTCAAATATGTTCAGGATAATCTCGCGCTCACGGAAGCCATAGAAGAAAGCGGTTGTTGCACCGAGATCCATCGTAAGGCAGCCGTATGAAAGCAAGTGGGAGGAAAGCCTCATCAATTCATCCATCATCACGCGGATTACTTGGGCGCGTTTTGGAACTTCCAGCCCAAGGGCCTTTTCAATGCAAAGGCATAGGCAGTGACGGTTCTGATGTGCCGACATATAATCCATTCGGTCAGTGAATAGCAGCGATTGCGGATAACCCAGTCCCTCGCACAGTTTCTCTATGCCACGGTGAATATAGCCGGTAACCATGTCGATATGTGTGATTGTCTCGCCTTCCAATGCAGTGCGCATACGCATCACACCGTGGGTTGACGGGTGTTGCGGGCCGATGTTTATCACATATTCCTCTGGTTTGAACACCAGTTTGCGTTTCTTTTGGATTTTCCCTTCAGCATCTTCAATGTAGCTTACGGTATCATCCTCATTCTTCTCGGCTTCGAGACGTATAGGATTGGCCTTGTCGCTTGCATCGTAATCTTTTCTCAATGGAAATCCCTTCCAGTCATTGCGCAGGAAATATCGGCGCAGGTCGGGATGATTGATGAAGATTATTCCGTAGAAATCGTACACCTCACGCTCATGAATCAATGCCACCTTCCATAAATCGCTTACGCTGTGCAGCATAGGCTTTTCACGGTCGGTAGTGGATACCTTCACGCTTACGTGCGTGCCATATTTTGTCGATGTGAAATAATAGATGCAGCCCATGGATTCTTTCCAGTCCACACCGGTTATTCCCACTAAATAGTCGAAGCTCAAATCAGCATCTTCCTTCATTGCCTTTGCCAATGCATGCCATTTCGCATCAGGCACTGTCACAAGCAGTGTCTCGCCTTCCTCAAATGTGGCTTCGGGGCAAAGTGCGCTGATTTTTTCTTGTATATTCGCCATTATATAATAATGTATATATCTTGTATGTACTTAATCTCGATGTTTCTCTCGTTTATCTCTTCTCGAATTCCTCTTCAGGATGCTGGGCCAGAAAATCACGAATCCGCTCTTTCCTGTTCACTCCGCCGAAGAAACGCTCAACCTTTATTTTACGCTGAAGCTGCATCATTCCATAGAACATTGCTTCTGGACGTGGAGGACATCCGGGTATATACACATCCACTGGAAGTATTTGGTCAACACCCTTCACCACGCAGTAGGAATTTCTGAATGGTCCGCCGGAAATGGCGCATCCGCCTACGGCTATAACGTATTTTGGTTCGGCAAGCTGCTCATAAAGCCTGCGCATCGGGGATGCCATACGATGGACTATCGTGCCCTGAAGCATGATAAAGTCCGCCTGACGTGGACTGTTACGCGCTACTTCAAAACCGAAACGCGCCATATCGTAACGTGCAGCTCCGAGGCTCATGAATTCAATTGCACAGCAACTTGTACCGAATGTGAATGGCCAAAGTGAATTTGAACGTCCCCAATTGATAAGGTCATCGAACATGCCGACTACCGCATTGGTGCCGTTTTCCTTCAGCTTCTTAATCAGACTTTCAATGTATTCGTTATCCTTGAAGTCTTCCTGCTTCATCGACTTTATTTTCACGCCCATTTCAATGCTCCTTTCCGCCATGCGTAGGCAAGGCCCAAAATAAGTACTCCAAGGAACACAGCCACGCTCAGCAGTCCGTTAGGACCTAAACTTTTGCATATTGCTGCCCATGGGAACAGGAAAACTGTCTCAACATCGAACATCAGGAACAGGATAGCAAACAAATAGTAACCTACTTTGAATTGCATCATGCTCTCGCCGCGTGTCGGCACGCCGCACTCGTATGGCTCCATCTTCTGCACCGTGTAGCTGCGCGGAGCGATAAGCCATGCAATAATCAGCGCCGCTGCCACCAAGCCTATGCCTGTCAGCAATGCCACTACCATCAGCGTGGTGCTCTGAATACCAAAAATTGATACTTCCATATAATCTTTTTAATACTCTGTTATTAATTTCTCTTCTCGTCAAGCAATAAAAAATGAGCCTATACCGCTTCTTTTCTCTACAGTCTGGCTCATTCCAATCTTTTCACAGCGCACACTTTCAACGCTTCAATAACTATACAATTCCCACCATGCGGCATCACCCGATGTCCTTGGCTGTTGCTGTAGCTATTTCTCGCGTTATGTCTCACTGTCGTTTTATTGCTCTAAATTTTTGATTAATTTAATCAAAACTGGAAAATTCAGCACTTCTTCGGAGTTTCGCACTCCTTTAAGCACAATTTCCCGCTTTCAAGGTGCAAAGATAGTAAATGTTTTGCTATCAGCCTCCAATTTCATCGATTAAATATTGTCAATTTTTTTATCCTATTAGTTTTCTTTATTGTTCCATTAGCGACATCTCCACTTTTCTCCACCCCTTTTCAGTTTCTACGATTGGCTAATCCATGAATATCAACTATCATTTTCTGAGCCTATTCTTGCAATATTCCAGTTTTATGGCAGTTTAATGAAACCTTTCCCCTCAATATCAGCACATTCCGTCAATCATTCTTTTTCACTGGCCTCATGCACAGTCCATAGCTGCGTCCGAACACATAATCCCAGCAGCAATGATTATTTTCAAAATATAGCCTATATGCTTTCCCTGAATTTCTCTCATACAGATTTCCACTCCAATAATTACCATAAACTCCATTGTTGTATAGGACCACATCGTAGCGATAACCGCCAGCCAGAAGAAATATGTGATTTCCGTTAGGTCCAGTCACTTTCATTCCTGTTGCATCATTATATTTTATCCATTCCCATTCGCACTTTTCGCTCAGCTCTTTAAATTCAGCCATTGTTGGCAATCTCCACTCTGCTCCGCATCGAGCTGTGGCAATGTCGTATTCCGTTCCGCAAATTTGTTCTGGCGGATCTGAATTAGGGTAGTCACCAAGAAAAATCAAAGTCTTTTGCCCAGTTGGGTCAGCCCATCCGTAGCGGCCTCCGCTCTCCTCTGCAACCCTTGCCCCCACATTTGAGTTTGCCCATTTCGCACTGAGTCCCAAATCAACGGCTTCCTTTTCATCAATTCCTTTCACGCCGTTGAGTTCACGATTGCGCATGAACTCGGCATCATTACTTCCGAGAAATTCCGTAAGACAATCCGGACAAACCATCACGTTCTGAAACTTCAACAGACGCTCAACGGAGATTTCCAACTCCTTTCCACAATTCGGGCATTTAGCAATCATATCTTCAAGTGTATTGGCAATTTATTGCCATATTGACCACAAAGTTAATTATTTCCTGATAAAATCACTACTTTTAGTGATTGTCAACCTCGGAAAGACTGCGTAATTTTGCATCGTGAATCACAATTTTCCGATATTTCTCAGTCTGAAGGCGGTGCTTACGCTGATTATCTCCATTTTCGGAGCTGCATCGGCATCTGCCGTCACCGACCTTTATCAGCCTGCCGACACTGCCATCAGGCTTCGTGAACTTTCCGTTATCGCGCTGAAAAATGGGCTTGACCTCACAAATCAGCCAATATCATCCACGATTCTCGGTAAATCAGGCATTGAGCACCGCAAAATTCTTACTTCGCGCGATGCCAGCGCTATGGTTCCTAACCTGTTTATTCCTGAATACGGCTCCCGGATGACATCTGCGATATTCGTACGTGGACTTGGCTCCCGCATGGATATGCCTGCCATGGGCATGAACATCGACAACATCCCCATTCTCAATAAGGACAACTACGATTTCGACATAATCGACATCAACCGCATTGAGGTGCTGCGCGGGCCGCAAAGCACTCTTTACGGGCGCAACACTATGGGCGGACTTATCAACATCAGCACTCTGTCGCCGCTCCAATATCAAGGCACTCGCTTCCTCGCCGAATATGCCTCAGCCAATAGCTACAGGACAGCCATGTCGCATTATGCCAAGTTGAGCAGTACTCTCGGATTGGGAATTATGGGCTATTACCGTTCCACCGACGGATTCTTCACGAATCTTTACAACGGCAAGAAATGCGATTGGGAGCACCTCGGTTCAGGTCGCATTAAGCTCCAATGGCAGCCAAGTAATGATTTCTCCCTCTCCAACGTATTTTTCATGTCGATTCTGCATCAAGGCGGTTATCCCTACGAATATCTCGCCACCGGCGAAATAAATTACAACGACACCTGCTTCTACCGCCGCACTTCCATAATGGACGGAATTACAGCCCAATGGCACAAGACCAACATGACACTCACCTCGATAACCAGTTTTCAGTATATCAACGACAACATGACCATGGATCAGGATTTCCTGCCGCTATCCTATTTCACGCTCACACAGGCCCGCAAGGAATACGGGTTTACACAGGAATTTGTGGTAAAGAGCAACGCCGACAAGGATTACCATTGGGTGTGTGGTGCATACGGCTTCTATAAGCATTACAACATGGATGCTCCTGTCACATTCAAGGATTACGGCATCGAGCAGCTTATTGAGAAGCACCGCAACGACGCCAATCCCGACTACCCAATCAAATGGGATTCCCGGGAATTTCTACTCGGCGATAATTTCCGATGCCCTGACTACGGTGCGGCAGTGTACCATCAATCATCCTACGATGTTGTCCGATGGACTTTCAGCGGCGGCTTCCGCCTCGATTTCGAACATTCAGCGCTTAACTATCACAGCAGTGCCAACACTGGTTTCAGCATTATCGATGCCTCCACTGGAGGCCTTTTCCGTCACGATGATGTCAATATCGACTTCCCGGGACATCTATCAAAATCGTTTTTTCAGTTTTTGCCGAAAGTTTCAGCATTGTATCATCTCTCCATGCCAAGCCCCTCAAATGTGTATTTATCCATATCCAAGGGCTACAAATCAGGTGGATTCAACACTCAAATGTTCTCCGATGTACTTCAGGAGCGCATAATGAATTTGATGGGATTGGCCATGAAATATGATGTTGACCAAATAGTTAGCTACAAGCCCGAAAAGTGCTGGACTTTCGAGGCCGGCAGCCACATTGAATGTTACGACCGTCGTATTCAGACGGATATTTCCGCATTCTATATCCGCTGTACCGACCAGCAACTCACGGTGTACCCCGACGGCACCACAACTGGCAGAATCACCACTAATGCTGGACGTACACGCAGTTTCGGAGCTGAACTGGCTATGAAAATCATCCCATTTGATGCACTCGAAATCAATGTCAGTTACGGCTACACCAATGCTAAATTCACCCGTTTCAACAACGGAAAACAAGATTATGCGGGAAATTTCATCCCTTATGCGCCACAAAACACTATCTTTGCAGGTGCAAACTACACCCTGCCTCTCTCTGCAAAATGGGCAAGCCGTATAGTCATTTCAGCCGATGTTCGTGCCGTGGGCGATATGTATTGGGATGAGGCGAACACTGTGAAGCAGTCTCTATACGCGCTTCCGGGAGCATCCATAGCAATTGAGGGCAACCATTATTCCTTGTCGCTTTGGGGAACAAACCTCTCCGACACCGATTATCGTTCATTCTATTTTGTGTCAATCGGAAATGCGTTCCTGCAGCGTGGCAAACCACGCCAGTTGGGAGTTACCTTGCGGGTGAACATATAAGTTTCCACTGATTGATGCAATAATTGGTCAATTCAGGCATTTATTTTACGATAACAATAAAAACATATAAAAAAACAATAACAGATTTCTATTATGAAAAAGTATTTATCATTATTCTTTATTGCACTTGCCTTGATTATGGCTTCGTGCAACAACGACAACGACGAGAATTATGCCACAATGAGTTCCGACATGATTAATCGCGTCACTCTCGTCTCAACCGGCAGTACAGGTATGTATGCAGCCACTTATCAGTTCTATCTTGACTTCGCCAATGCCAAGACCAACATCACTGTCACCACGAAATTCGCGGCTCAGATGCCTGAAGTAACTTTCATGGTTAAGGATTTGCCTTTGTCTGCTTCTTCAAGCACAGGCTACACATTCACTGCTTCATCGGTCACTCCTGTTGACGCAAGCGGCACGGCAGTTTCTGGTTACACCATCACCAACCTCTCGGGCCAAATCCTCGACGGAGTGATAAAACTCCAGTACACTGTGAACGGCACATTCCAGGTTCAGGCCACCTCCAACAAACTTGCATACACCACTGCCAACACCACCGTTACCGACACTCTCGACGCAACGAAAATCTATAAGAACACGGAAATGAAGTACGGCTTTATTCTCGATGCAGCCAAGGACAGCGCAGCTCTTTATCTTGCCAATGCACAGTTCGACGCCAACATGCCGGCACAATCTGGTATGACTTTCCCGCATCTTACCGTAACCCCTACTGCTACAGGCTATACCATTACTGGCAACAACATTGTTCCTACCATTTCCGGTGTGCCTTTCAAGAGCTACCTCATCACTAATTTCTTGGCTAATTTGTATTACGATTCCGATAAGGCCACAATCAGTTTTGAATGTGCTGGAAAGAAAGTAGAGGCGACAGGCTATCTGCATGCCCAATAAGGCAAAGATTGACTACTATATAATCTTTAACGACATATTTTCCCTGAAAGGGTCATGGATTCCTCCGTGGCCCTTTATTTTTATCAGCCGCTAAATTGCGGCTTAATTGTAAAATGGTAGAATAAATTCTTCATCTATTTTTCCAGCATTTTCCAATTGAGCCTTGCCTCTTTGTTTTGTTGAGATCTTTCCAATATTCTGCCAACGTCATTCTTGTTACTCTTTTCTGAAAAAGGTAATATTGGTAAACATTTCCGTAATATATCTACCTGAATCCATGGTTATTCGTCATAATTTTGCACCGTGATAACAAAATAAACAAAACGAAAATTATGAAACCCTATATTATCTGCCACATGATGGCATCGGTCGATGGTCGCATTGATTGCGCCATGACCTCAAAAATTAACGGAGTCAACGAATATTACAAGATTTTGGACGCTCTCAATGCTCCTACGACGGTGAGCGGACGCATCACTGCTTCTCTCGAAATGACCGAGCAGGGATTCTTCGAGCCTAAGGACAAAACGACTATTGGCCGCACAGCATTCCATAAAGCCACCGATGCTGATGGCTATAATGTAATTGCCGATAATTTAGGCCGATTGAAGTTCCAGAATACTGAACTTTACGGACAACCTTTACTCATTATAGTAAGCGAAAAGGCATCCAAGGAATATCTGTCTTATCTTGAAAGTCTCGGCATTTCATGGATTGCATGCGGCAAGCAGCGCACCGACTTGAAGCAGGCCGTAGAAATCCTCAACACAAAGTTTGGAGTAGAGCGCATGGCCATTGTCGGTGGTCCGCACATCAACGGAGCTTTCCTGTCTTCAGGCCTTCTCGACGAAGTAAGTGTGCTCTTTGGTCCTGCCATCGACGGGCGTGAAGGCATGCTCGGTGTGTTCGACGGACTGCCTGAGGATGCAGAGCCAATCCAATTATCCCTCCAAAGTGTTGAGCAGTTTTCCGATGGTGCCGTATGGATGAGATATCAAGTAAATTATTAAAATAAATAATGAGCGTATTTGAAGTCATACAAAAAGGAGAACCTTACGACATTCGTCAAGAGGATTATCAGAAAGAAGTGCATGGGGAAATTGACCGATGCGATCACATCTGCTGGCAAATCCGCATGACTGACCCTAAAGATAAGGCTAAGATTGCGGAGATGGAGAATGAGCTGTTTAGCGGCACACAAGGCGTGGGAACTTTCATCACTCCACCTATGTTCATCGATTGTGGCTCAGAGGTGCATTTGGGCAGCAACGTCTATATCAATCACAACCTCACAATGATGTCACTCGGAGGCATCACCATCGACGATGGCGTAATGATAGGTCCAGGCACAAGTCTGCTCACGGTGAATCATGAACCCAAGAACATCCGCATAATTATGGCAAAGCCCATACATATCAAAAAGAATGTTTGGATTGGTGGTTTCGTAAGAATCTTGCCTGGTGTAACTATTGGCGAAAATGCTATCGTAGGTACTGGGTCGGTGGTTACAAAAGATGTACCCGACAACACAGTTGTCGTTGGAATCCCCGCAAAGATTGTGAAAAGCATTTAATATATAACGATTATGAAGAACATTGTATCAATTATTGCCTTGTGCTTCATGCTTATGCTCGCTTGCACAGGACATGCACAAAATAAAGAATCAAAAACATTTAATAATATGGAAAAGAAAGAAAAAGTGCTTGTGGTTTTCTTCTCTCATGCAGGCGAGAACTATAGCGTAGGTAATATTAAGATTGGTAACACGAAGCGTGCGGCTGATGCCATCTGCGAACTCACAGGAGCCGACCAGTTTGAGATTGTGGCCGATAAAAACTATGACATGCCCTATATGGACCTTGTAAATCTCGCGACTGAGGAAGCCAAAAACAATGAATTTCCGTCGTACAAAGGCAAAATTGACAACATCGCCAATTACGATACGATATTTATTGGCGGACCCGTCTGGTGGGGCACTTACCCCAGAGTGATGTTCTCTTTTTTCCGCGATTATGACCTTAATGGCAAAACTCTCATCCCTTTCACCACTCATGAAGGAAGTGGATTAGCTTCTACTGTTTCCGATGTTAAGCGGACTTATCCGAATTCTGAAGTTCTTAGCGGATTCAGCATCTACGGTCATGAATGTCAAAAGGTGGATATTAAGGATAGAGTAGCAAAATTATTAAAGAAATTCTAATTATGAAACGTGTAGTAATCTTATTGGGAGCTGGTTCTATCGGACAGGCTATAGCCCGAAGGGTAAGTGCCGGCAAACATATTGTATTGGCCGACTATAAATTGGATAATGCGCAAATCGCTGCAAAGACGTTGGAAGACGCAGGATTTGAGTGCAGTACCATTCAGGCCGATTTGAGTTCACGTGAGTCTATCAAAAATATGATAACTCATGCACAAGTATTCGGTGAGATATTTCATCTCATCAATGCCGCAGGAGTATCACCATCACAGGCTCCTGTAGATGTGATTCTGAAGACCGACCTCTATGGCACCGCTGTTTTGATGGAGGAAGTAGGCAAGGTAATAGCTGATGGCGGCTCGGGCATCATCATTTCTTCCCAAAGTGGTCACCGTTTGGGCAATATTCCACAGGTGCAAAGCGACGCTCTCGCCACGACGCCAACTGATGAGCTTATGAACCTGCCATTTCTCAGGGAGATAACTGACACGCTAAAGGCTTATCAATATTCCAAGCGTTGTAATGTGCTTCGCGTGATGTTTGAGGCAACTCGCTGGGGAAAACGCGGCGCAACCATCAACTCGATTAGCCCGGGCATCATTATCACGCCACTTGCCAACGACGAACTTCATGGTCCTCGCAAAGATGGCTATCTGAAAATGATTCAGGCTTCGCCTGCTGGCCGTGCAGGAACGCCCGATGAAGTTGGCGACTTGGCTGAATTCCTCATGTCACCAAAAGGCCGTTTCATTAGCGGTTCCGACTTCCTAATCGATGGTGGTACCACCGCCAGCTATTGGTATGGAGATTTGCAGTATCTGAAATCCACTCATTAATTTATAGTAATGTTTGCCGGCACTTGCGTAAGGGCAAGATGTCGGCAAAAACTTTACGATTAGCTGATTTCAATAGAGTAAATTCCAAGTTAGGATTAAATATTATTGTCAAAGCTGTTTTTTCTTCAAAAAAATTTGCATAATCAAAATTCTGCTGTACCTTTGCGATATCATTTTAATATCATTTTAATTTATTGATTATGGAAACTAAAGAAATGAAATTTAACGGAATGAGGATAAATGGCTTTCTCGCTATTTTCTTCATTTTAATCTTAATTGCTGTCATCGTCTATCTGTTCACTATTGTGGGTGCCAACTACAATGACGCGACCGAAGATTTCAACCTCACAGGCGGTCTTTCGCTCGTTGGAGCCATCATTCTGATAATTGCAACTATTATTTACTTAGCTGGATTCATCATGCTTGAGCCTAACGCCACAGCCGTGATGGTGTTTTTCGGTAAATACAAAGGGACTTTCTCTGAAAATGGATTCTTCTGGGTTAATCCTTTCCTCGCTAAGAAAAGCCTCACTCTCCGTGCCCGCAACCTCGACATCGAGCCTATTAAGGTCAACGACAAAAATGGCAACCCTATCCTTATCGGCCTCGTTATGGTGTGGAAACTCAAGGACACCTACAAGGCGATGTTCGAAATCGACGCTCAGACGGTGGCTGGCAACAAGACGGCTGCAAGCCGCATGAACGCTTTTGAAAAGTTTGTTCGCATTCAGAGTGATGCCGCCCTCCGCCAAGTGGCGGGCCAATATGCCTACGATGAAAATGGCGAAGCCTCATCTGCCGATGGTAATGAACTTACTCTCCGGGCCGGTGGTGAGGAAATCAACGAGCAGCTTGAACAGAAGCTCAACGAGCGTCTTGCCATGGCCGGTATCGAAGTCGTTGAAGCCCGCATCAATTATCTCACTTATGCTCCCGAAATCGCAGCTGTCATGCTCCGCCGTCAGCAGGCATCGGCAGTCGTTGCTGCACGCGAGAAGATTGTGGAAGGTGCAGTTTCAATGGTTAAACTTGCTCTCGACAAACTTTCAGCCGAGCAGATTGAGCTTGACGACGAAAAACGGGCCGCAATGGTGAGCAACCTCCTCGTTGTGCTTTGCGCCGACGAATCGGCACAACCCGTAATCAACACAGGTACTCTCAATCATTAGTCCAACATAATATTTGCCGCATGGCTTGAATTGAGCCATGCGGCAATAATTCCATATAATGTCAAATCAGGATTCAAAAACCAAAAGTTTCGTGCTCCGCATCGATGCCAAGACGATGAACGCTGTCGAAGCGTGGGCTGCCGACGAGTTCCGTTCCACTAACGGCCAACTCCAATGGATTATTGCCGATGCCCTCCATCGCAGCGGTCGCCTCAAGAAGTCAAAGGAAAAGCCAAATAGTTCAGAGACTAAATAACTAGCTTCTCAGCAATTAAGGTTGAAGAGTTCCGCGTCCGACTGTTGCATAATTAGCTCATAACTCAAAGTTACAATTCTATCTTCTCCACGCCTTCCACTTCGCCGGCATAGTAATATGGAGCAATCTTCTTCGTGGTGACACCGTCTTTGCCGATTTTTTCGCTGAATTTCGTGCTTCTTGCTTCGTCAATCATCACAAATTCAGTACCTTCCCCAGGTGCATTAAATGCCATGCTGTCACCGCACAGCACACATTCCTCCCATTCCACCGTGGTCTCCTCGCTGCCGTGCCGTCCATTTCGGATATATTCAGTCCCGTCCTTGTCGGCGTACACATCAACTAGTGTGCCCCAACCGTCGTTGAACTCGCTTCGCAAATATTTCACTTCAATTTTCTTTCCAGATTCCATATCGTCTTATTTTTCTGATTAGTTCACAAATCTACAAATAAAATCCCTCATTCCCAATTAAATCCATCAAGACGATGAATGTTTTGAAAAGTTTCACCAACGTAATGGCGTAATATTAGGACTTCAAGTCCCAATTTAGGCGTAAAATTTGGAGTGCAAATCCAAAAAATGGCGTAATATTTGGAATACAAGTCCAAATTTTACGTTTTATTAATCAAAAACTAATCCGAGATACTTGTTTTATCATTATCTTTGTGGCCTAACATTCATGATATGAAGGCAAGATACATTTCCAAGCATATTGGCGAACTCACACAATCAAAGTGGGGAAGGATATTGGTTGTGACTGGAGCACGACAGACAGGGAAAACCACATTTGTCAAACAGTCGTTTCCTGATTACACATATATTTCCATAGAGGACCCTGTGATGAGGCCAAATTTCACTGCACTTACCGCATCACAATGGAATGCTCTGTATCCCAAAGCTATTCTTGACGAAATACAGAAAGAACCAGTCTTGATTGAAAGCATTAAGTCGGTTTATGACCAATGGGACACTCCACGTTACATTCTCCTTGGCTCCAGCCAATTGCTGCTGATGAACAAAGTGAAGGAAAGTTTGGCAGGAAGATGTATAATTCAAGACTTATTTCCGTTGACCGTTCCAGAGCTGGAAACTGACTCGTGGGATAATGAGGTGGCGGATTCTCCTTTCCAGCAAATGGTAATGACTCAGACAGTCCCAAAATTTTATCCATCGCTGCTCCTCGATGCAAATCATCCTAAAAAGATAAAGGCTTGGCAACACTATGTCACCTATGGTGGCTATCCTGCATTATCCGACGAACAGATGAGCGAGGATGACAGATTTAAATGGCTTCAGACCTATGTGCGCACTTATCTTGAAAGGGACGTGCGCGATTTGGCTTCATTCAAGGCCCTTGAGCCTTACATGAAGCTTCAGCAACTGTTGGCACTTCAGACCGGCAATTTGTGCAATGCCTCCTCACTCGGTGCGCACATTAATGTCAGCTCCAAAACTGTGCAAAGATACCTTCAATACTTGGAAATCAGTTATCAAACTCTCTCGCTCCCTGCTTGGGCAAGAAATGCGGGAAGACGGCTTGTGAAATCGCCCAAAATTCATTATTTGGACAATGGTGTGCTACAAGCTGTGCTGAAAAAGCGGAGTGCTCCTTCTGGTTCCGAATTCGAGAGTCTGGTCATTGCCGAAATGTATAAGCAGGTGAAGCAGACAAATGCACCGGTGTCATTTTATCATTTGCGCACTAACGATGGAAGAGAAGTGGATTGCCTGATTGAAACTTCCAAAGGATATTATGCTTTTGAAATTAAACAGGCCGAGCACGTTCAACGCACGGATGCACGTCATCTCGTGGAACTTGCCAGCATTCTCGACAAGCCACTGTTGCATAGTTTCGTTTTATCAAATGATGTGATGGCACAACAACTTGATAATGGAATTACAGCTTTGAATGTAATTCAATTCTTGGGTTAAGTTTCTTAAAATATGCTCTCACCATCACATAATTTATCGTGCCAATTTGTTTGAAAAATTGTTCAATTATCCACTTTTAATAAAATTTATTACATCTACAGCACCTTTCAATGCTGCAAATTTCAAAACTTTGCACTAACTTAGCGCATTATTTATGATTAATGACAGATTCGCAGCAATATAACGAAGAGGAAATTGTAGCTCAATTGCACGATAACGCCACTTGCCGTGAGGCATTTACGAAAGTTATCAACCATTACACGCAGCCGCTGTATTGGCAGATTCGTCGTATCGTTATCGACCACGACGACACCAACGATTTGCTCCAAAACACTTTCATGAAAGCCTGGACCAATATCGACAGTTTCCGTGGTGATGCCAAACTTTCCACTTGGCTTTACAAAATTGCCATCAACGAATCCATCACGTTCATCAATAAAGAGAAACTACGCAACCAGCTTTCTATCGACGACGAGGACTCATTCCTGATTAACAATCTTGAATCCGATGAGTGGTTCGATGGCGACGACCTGAAGCTGCAACTGCAAAAAGCGATAAACAAACTTCCAGAAAAGCAGAGGCTCGTGTTCAACATGCGCTACTACGACGAAATGAAATATGAGGACATGTCCGAAATTCTCGGCACTTCTGTGGGAGCATTGAAGGCATCCTATCACCATGCAGTGAAAAAAATTGAAGAATTTTTTTCGGATGACGATTAAACCTTTATCACTTTATAATGTCATATATTCGCAATGAATAAAGATTCTGACATATTATCAAAGTTAGGAAAAGATTCAGGTTTTAAAGTACCCGAAAACTATTTCAGTGATTTTGCCAGTAAAATGGCTGAATCCTTGCCAGAGCAGGAAATAACCGCCGTGCCGAAGCCCACAATGTGGCATAGAGTGCGCACTTACGTGTACATGGCTGCAATGTTCGCCGGCATTTGGTGCATGATGAAGATGTTCAATAATCTCAGCGGTTCTCAAAATTCCACTACTCGTGAACAGAACATTACAGCTGGATTCCAGAACAAGGACAATGTTGACGACTTCATGCTTCAGGGCGATGTTTCGGAATACGACATCCTGACTTATCAGGACAGCGTGTACGCTCAGGACTCTGCCAGTGCGGCCGACGCACCTGAAGAAGCAGTGAAATAGCTATCATTAATCTTCTGACAATGTTTTTATGAAAAGGTATTTGATTCTGACTCTTTTAGCTTTTGTTGCCCTCGCAGGCAATGTTGGCATGTATGCTCAGACTTCCAACCGCGGAAAGTGGATTAACGAAGTCCGTCAGTACAAGCACGACATGCTTGTGAAAGAAGTAGGCATGACACCTGCGCAGCAAAATGAATTTTTCCCGCTCTACACTCAGATGGAACGCGAAATATTCCAAGCCAACAAAGAAGCCCGCGATTTGGAATACCGTGTCAGCAATTCCCGCTCTTCAGTAAGCGAAGCCGAATATGAAAGGGCTGCTGAGGCTCTTGCAAACGTGAAACTTCGTGAAGGTCAAATCGAAACTGCCTATTTCCAGAAATTCGCTCGGATTCTGACCAAAAAACAGCTGTTCTTGCTGAAACGCGCTGAAACGCGCTTCACTCGCAGTATGCTCGACCATCATCGGGCTGCGCGTACTCAGAAATAAATTATGACAATATTTTTTTAAAACTAACTTTCTTTTATACCCGCATCCCGAAACATTCTCACCCCACGAGATGATTAATGTTTCGGGATTTTTTCATTATTTTGGCACAGTTTTTGTTTAATCATTTTATACATTGAATTATGAATAAGTCGACTTTTCACAATGCAATAAAAGTAGCCGCTCTTTTAGTGGTGTCATTAATTTCACTAACCATGACAGGAAAAAAATTAGTAAACAGTACAAAACCGGATTTCGATTTTCCAAAAACTGTAATTGAAAACGCAGATAAAAATCTGCACAAAGCATTGCAGGATGGCAACAGCAACGATGTAATCAAATATCTTATCCAGTCATCGCTCGCAAAAAGTATGATTTCAGATGATAATATGCCTTCTGTAATCAAAGGCATCGACAGCGTGGCAGCCATCGATAAGAATCCCTGCTCCCGCGCCATTCTCTATCATTTGGAGGCCATGGCCTACAATTCCTATTATTCCAAATTCAGCTACAAGATTTCCGGACGCATTGTCCCCGACGGAACCGTGCCCGACGACATCACTGAATGGAGTCCAACTCTTTTCCACAAAAAGATTATCTCGCTCGTCAATAAGTCAATAACTGATGTTGCCGCTTTGCAGCACCAGCCCATCACGGCCTATCCTGGCGTGATCACCTGCGATTCTCTTTCTGTTCCGTTCTATCCCACCCTTTTCGATTTTCTCACTTACCACAATATTGATTTGCTCACCGATATGCTGGGAGAGGCACGTGATAATGCCACTTCTGCCACCAAAGAAGAAGTGAACAAAATTATTGAGGGCTATTACTCATCGTTGCGGTCGCAGCATGCCGAGGATGCAGCGCCTGCCATCACTGCCGAGCAAAAATATGCCGATTGGAAGCATGACGCTAAGGAAAAGCTGGAAGAAACCGCGCTCAACCTTTTCCATCATTTCTCCTCGTCGGAATACAGTTCAAAGGCCTTGATTTGGTATCTCAACCAAATCGATTCCATTCCTCTGGAATATCAAATGCTGAAGGCTCAACGCGACAAGTTTCCAAAATCAGCCTTCACAGCTGAAGTCATCAACCGCATCATCAACATCGAGAGCAAAAATGTAAAGACCTCCAATGCCGGACAATTCACATCGCGCGATTCAGTGAAAGTGAATTGCGAAGTACATAATGTGAATGATTTCACGATTTACCTTTATAAGTTGCCCGCCCATTTGAGGAAATACGATGCTTACGACAAATTGCTTTTCAGCAAGCTAACACTTGTCACGACTAAAAACATTCACGTCGATGGAACTGTGCCTTTCAATGGCAAAGTTGACGTGGAGTTTCCACCTCTCGACTATGGCCGTTACTTCTTCTTCGCCGATTTCCCTACTACTCCCCAAAAATCACGTGATATTGAATTGCGTGAGAATGTCCCTAACGTTTTCAGTGTCAGCGACATCATGCTTTTCTCAAGCATGAATGCCGACCAGCCTGCCAAGGCATTTGCTGTCGATGCTCACACAGGTGCTCCGCTTCAGGGAGTGGGAATCACTCGAATCGACAACTTTGGATTACCGATTCCCCCTACACAAAAGTCAGACTTTACAAATTCACTTGGCTACATCGAAATCAATAGCGAAAAATGGGATCGCTTCTCCGCCGTCAAAGGCAGCGACCGCTATGCGCCGATTATAAGTGCCTATGAGCACTCTATTAGGAGGGAAGACACTAAAACTTCAGCTAAAATTTTCACTGACCTTGGGGTGTATCGTCCGGGTGAGACAATCAAGTACACGGTAATTATCTACGATCATGGCGATGACGTAAATCGCACTATCAATAATGCCAAGTTTAAGGCCTCGTTCTTCGATTCCAATAATCAACTCATCAAGAAGAATTACTTAAGCACCGACGACTATGGACGTTGCTCCGGATCTTTCGACATTCCTGCCGACCGTCTTAATGGAAATTTCTCGATTAAGGTAACTCCAATCGATAGCACGTGGGATATTGCTTCTGCTTCAGTCACAGTAAGTGAATACAAGACTCCTACCTTCTACATCGATTTCCCCGACAAGAAAAGCAACTTTGCCACTGACTGCGATGTGAATTTCAAAGGCAAGGTCACTACTTATTCGCAAGTGCCGGTTGCCGACACTAAAGTGGAGTGTTCTCTCAGTCGTAATGAATGGTGCTGGTGGGGCAGTCGAAACAACAATGCCGATGAATCACTTTCCACCTTCACCGTCACCACCGATGCCGAAGGCAATTTCAATATTAGCATCCCTAAGGAAGTATTTGAAAAATGCGGTTCTAACGACGACGAACCATGGTCTTTTTTCTTCCGTCATTTCTTCCATTACAAACTTACGGCCTCGGCCACCAATGCAGCCGGCGAGACTCAATCTGCCGAAAAGGTATTTTGGCTCGGCAATCGCAGGCATATTGAGTGTGGAAATCTCACTTTCAACCTTGATAAGCCAGTGGCATTGCCTGTGAAAGTCACCAGCACCGAAGCTGCCGACACTTCCTCCACTTGCAACTATTCAATAACTGATTCCAATAAGGAAATCGTCAAAACAGGCTCTTTCCCGTCGAAAAATCCTGCAATTGACCTTTCTTCACTCGCCTCTGGCCAATACGATATGCACATCGAGATCAAGGACGACAGCACTGCCAACAAGATTGACCAGCCACTCGTCGTCTATCATCTCACCGACAAAGTGCCGCCTGTGAAGTCTGCCATGTGGCTTCCTGAAAATGAAATGCAGGTGCATGGCAAAGCAGTGTCTATCATCCTCGGCAATTCCACTAAGGAAAGCAATATTTATTACATCGTATCCACTAACGACAAAATCGTCAAGGAGGGCTGGCAGCATTTCTCCACCGGCCTGCATACTCTCAAGTTTGAGGCTCCTTCCGACACCGACCGCACCTTGACCGTTGACCTTGTTTGCACAAGCGATTTCCGCACCTCGCAATGGAGTCACCGTTTCACATTGCAGGAGGATGAGAAGCTCACAATTAAGGCAACGTCTTTCCGCGACCATATCACGCCCAACACTCCTGAACGTTGGTCTTTCCAACTTCTCAACAATCGCGACCAACTCCGTCAGGGCGCATTTATCTGCGAAATGTACAACAAGGCTCTCGACGCCATTGTTGCCAATAACTGGTCACCGCTTAATATTTACGAATGGCTCTACGACCTTACGAGTGTCCAGACTGCCTCTGTCTATCCTTCCTCATCGTCATTCTCTTGGACCGGCAATTTCAGGGAAGTACACAGAATCATATTGCCGGAGCTAAATATGTACAATAAAAATTTCTTCTCTCGCAGCTACAGCAACATGTTTATGCGCTTTTCTCAACGTATGATGTGTGCATCTCTCGGCGAATCTGACACTGATGAGGAAGATACTTACATTGGTAATCCTATGGAAATCGCTGATCTTCAAAAAGCGGAAACGAAAGAAATCTCAAGGTCTGAGAATGATGCCGCAGGAGAAGATTCCGCCCCAAAGGGAAAGGAAAATCTTTCCAACATTCCTATCCGCAAGGGTGAAATCAAGACTGCGCTCTGGATGCCGTCGCTGGTGGCCGACAAGGATGGCAATGTCACTGTCGAGTTCAGTGCGCCTAATTTCAGCACCACTTGGCTCTTCCAGGCGATTGCTTACACCGATAATCTCCTTTCCGCACGTTTCGTCAGCGATGTCGTCGCTCAGAAGCCTGTCATGGTGCAACCCAGTCTGCCTCGTTTCCTGCGTCACGGCGACAAGGCCACTTTAAGCGCATCTGTCCTCAATTCCTCCGACGAGGTTCAGAATTGCGACGTGCTTATCGAACTTTTCGACCCTGCCACTAATAAGGTCATCTCCACTAAGCAAGTCAAGGTTTCACTTCAGCCTCACGCCACTCAAGCTGTCTTCATCCCTTGGGATGTGCCCGACAGCGCAACGTTCGTGGGCTATCGCATAAAAGCAGCTACTGCCAACTTTGGCGATGGCGAGCAGGATTTGCTTTCTGTTCTGCCTTCAGTTTCGCCTGTTATCGAAACCACCCCGCTCTTCATCAACGCAGGCACAAAGCATTATTCGCTCGATTTGCCTAAGTTCCGTTCCAAGAGCCGCATTACTCTTGAATATTGCGATAATCCTGTTTGGTATTGCGTCACTGCATTGCCTTCGATTCATTCCGATAACTATATCACGGCCACCGCTCTTGCCCATTCGCTCTTTGCCATCGCACTTGCTCAGGGCATCGCCAAGTCCGACCCGCAAATCAAGGAGGCCATCACTTATTGGGAAAATAATGAGCAGGATTCCGTCCTTGTCTCCATGCTTGAAAAGAATCAGGATTTGAAGGTCGGCACTCTCCTTGCCTCACCTTGGATGCAGGAGGCCCAGCGCCAGACGCTCCAGATGAAGTCCATTTCCCGTTTGTTCGACAGTATTGCCGTCAAAGCCGAAATGACGAAGATAGTCGATGAATTGAAGTCGCATCAACGGTCCAATGGTGGTTTCGCTTGGCTCAATCACACTGGGTGCCACTCCGATGAGTACACCACTCATGCGGTACTCGAACTTCTTGGCGAGTTGAAGCATCTCGGCTATTTGCCTGCTAATCCATATCTTTCCTCAATGATTGACAAGGCAGTGAAATATTGCGACAGTGTCTTCCTGAGAAATTACAACTCTCGAAAGGATAAGAACGACTATTCTGGCTTTGCCAGCTACGCCTATGTCCGCACTTTGTTCCCAAGCATTTCTCAGTCCAACACTGTGAAAGAACTTTTCCACCGTGTTCTCAACTATATGACTAAGGAATGGAAGGGTCAGGACCTCGCCGACAAGGCTTACTTTGCGCTTACTCTCAACCGCAATGGCTACACCACGGATGCCTCTACTATTGTTGAGTCGCTCCGCCAGTTCAGCATCACCAAGCCTTCCACTGGCATGTATTGGGATAATCTCCGTCGTGGCTGGTACTATTTCTTCAACAAGGTATCAATCACCTCGCTGATGCTTCAGACTTTTGCTGAAGTTGTGCCTTCCGACACTGCCGACATCGACCAAATCCGCAAATGGATTCTTCTCCAGAAGCAGGTCAACGACTGGGGCGGTTCCAGCATGGCTTCCGATGCCATCTATGCCATTCTTTCCACAGGCACTAAGTGGATAGGACAGAAGCAGGAAATGCCGGCAATCAGCATCAATTCGCAGCCGGTGCGTTTCTCCACTATCGACCGCTATCTCGGCTATTGCAAAAAGCAGCTCACCATTGATGCTGCCGCTAACAATGCGCTCACTATCGACCGTGACGGTTACAGCCCTGCTTGGGGTGCCGTTTATTGCCAGTATTCTGCTCCTATGGAATCGCTCAAGGCCAAGAGCATTCCTGAACTTTCTCTCGAAAAGGAGATTTACACTTATGCCAAAGGTTCCAATGTGCCTTCAATCGCCAAGAATGCCGTACTGCACGTAGGCGACAAGGTGCAGGTGCGTTTTGTCATCAAGAACACACGCGACCTCGAGTTTGTCACTCTCACCGACGAGCGTGGTGCTTGCTTCGAGCCTCTCAATCAGATCTCTGAATATAAGAGTCTTGATGGCACTGGCTACTACTTGGAAACTAAGGATAGCAAGACTAACCTATTTTTCGACTATTTGCCTAAAGGCACGCACATCCTTAATTTCGACCTTTATGTCACGGCTGAAGGCTCTTACAGCGTTGGAATTGCAACTATTCAGTGTCAATATGCTCCGCAGGTCACTGCGCATTCTTCTGGCGAAAGCGTTATTGTCAAATAAAATTTCGTAACTTTGCACCAAGATTAATCATTATCAATAAAATCTTGGTGCAAAGTGTTTCTAAATCGGCCTCTGCCCCCCAAAAATGGTATGCCATCCGCGTTACTTATCGTCGCGAACTGAAAGTAAAGGAGGATCTTGATTCCAAGGGAATCGAGAACTTTGTCCCTATGCAGTATCGCCTCACTATGGTGCACGAGCGCCGGGTTAAGAAACTTGTGCCGTCAATTAATAATCTTGTATTCATTCATATCTCCACTCCCGACATGGTTGATTACAAGAAGACCACTGCAATGCCCATCCGCTACATCATGGATCACGAGACTCACAAGCCTGTCATCGTCCCTGAACGGCAAATGGAGAATTTCATTGCTGTTGCCGGCACTTACGATGAGCAGCTTGTCTATCTTGATGCCGACCCGAAGCAGTTCACTCATGGCGAGCATGTCCGCATTCTTGGTGGTCCGTTTGAAGGTGCCGAAGGCATTTTTGTCCGCATTAAGGGCGACCGCCGTGTGGTTGTCATGATTGAGGGTGTCGTTGCCGTAGCCACAGCTTACATCCACCCGTCACTGGTCGAAAAAATTAACGATTGATTATGTCACAGTCTGTTTCCATATCTCATTCCGGTCACCACCGCATCGAGTATTTCGATTTGCTCAAGGGAATTGCCATTTTCCTCGTGGTGATGGGCCATGCTTTGGTGATGTGCATTCGCCAGATGGATGCGGCTCTCATTTTCAAGATTATCAGCGAGGTCCACATGCCGGTGTTCTTCTTCATCAGCGGCTATTTCACTTTCAAGGTTTCTTCGTCGGGACGTGCCTTTGCTTCTCCTGATTTATGGCGGCGTTTCCGCCAGTTGATGATTCCTTTCTTCATTGTCAGTGCGCTTTTCATCTGGTATTATCCCCACAGTCATCTTTTGTCGCCTTTCTCTCCCGACCTCCCGCATCTTTATTGCGCTTACTGGAAGGATGGCTATTGGTTCACTCTTTGCCTCTTCGAGATGTTCTTGCTTTATTGGCCGTTCAGCCGTTTGCTCTCCTGTCTCAAAAGTTTTTGGCAACAGGTATTGGCTATAGTCATTGTTTATGCGGTTCTTGTTTTCTTGGCTTCTTACGTTTCACCTTCAGGCAATTATCTGTCGTCGGAGGACAGCAATTTCGATGTTGTCGGGTTCGGCCTTCTTGCGCGATTCTTCCCTATATTCATGATGGGTGTCCTCGCCAAAAGCCATGCTGATGATTTCAGGCGTCTTTGTTCTTCAGGCATTGCCTTCACTGTTGCTGTCGTTCTTTTCATCGTGGCTTTCTTCGTCACGGTCTATCCGTGGGACTTTCCCTCTTTGCCGTCATGGTTTCCGTTTGTTTCACGCCCCTTTGAGCATTTCGGCATAATCATCATAGCTTTTGCAGCCGTGATTCCTTGGAGCAAAAAGGAATATGCTGCCGGCGAGGCTGGCTCAAGTCATCCGTCGGTCGTTGCCCGTTATTTCAATTTCCTTGGAAATAAAAGTCTTGGAATTTATCTCCTCCACTTTTTCTTCCTCTTTCCTCTCACTGCCTTGCAACAGCTTTTGAAGGATATCGGGCTTGCATTTGTACCTCTTGCTGTGATTGCCGCCTGCATTGCTTTTGCGGTGATTGCAGTTACTCTTTTTGTGATTTATCTAATTGAGCGCAGCCGTCTGCTTGCGGCTCTCATTATCGGTAAGGTCTAATTAATAACTGTTGTCTATGATTTCTGTTATAATTCCCGTTTATAATTGCAAGCGTCACATTGCCAGCTGTGTCAATTCAGTTATTGCGCAGACCTACAAGGATTTTGAGATCATTCTTATTGATGATGCCTCCACCGATGGCACCACCGATACCTGTCAGCAAATTGCCAATCGCCACTCTTGCATCAATTATATCCGTAACCCCAAAAACAAGGGCCTCTACGCCAACCGTCTGCTCGGCATTAGCCTTGCCAACGGCGAATACATCACTTTTATCGATAGCGATGATTCTATCCACTCTCGTTCCTTGGCTTCGCTTCTCGAGGCTATTGAAAGGGCTAAGGCTGATATTGCGCAGATGAATTTATCTCATTTCCTCTCTATCTCTGGGTTGCGCTTCTATCGCTCACACGTGGAAAATGTCCTTCCGCAAATTATCGAGGGCAAGGACATCCGTAATAATTATATCCAGTCGTTCCTTGGCAACGACCACCTCATCCCTGTCAATGTATGTGGCAAACTCTACAAGACTTCTCTTCTCAAGAGTTTCCTTTGGGAGGCATATCCCGAAATGTGGGGAGAGGATCGTTTCTTCAACCTTCAGGTTTTCCATCATGTTCAGCGGCTCGCCATCACTCCGCTTTGCGGCTATTTCTACCGTTGGGGCGGCATGACTTCCAGTAAGCATCTTCTTGATGACTATCGTCAATACGACAGCAACATGGAGCTGATGTCTGCCTTGGCCGAAAAACTTGGTTATTCCCGTCATCTTCCACTTCTTAAGAAGTGCAACCACCGCTTTTTCCATTATCACATCCGCAATTGCATCCTCTCTAGCAGTGTCTCCTCGTCCGACACCATCAAGTTAATCCAATCGCACGAGCACATCACTTACAATCAGGCAGTGAAATTCTATAACGATGAACTTCATGTCATTTATTCCCACCTGCCCCGCTATTTGGTCCGTCTGCTTATTTCCTGAAATTCCATCTGTCCATTTGGGCGATTTTCGTGCATTTTTATTGCCCTGCTGTAGTATATTTGTCGATTAATGAATTTGACAAATTATGAAATGCCTATTTCCTCAATACAGTTTATTCCACATTGTCCCACAGCTTGGCGTGTCAATGGTCATCAGTTTTCCAAATGACGATTCGTATAAGGAAAAGTTAGTGCAAAAATTTGTGGGACACTTTCACAACCATTTTGATTGTCAATTAGTTAAAGCCCCAAAACTGTCCCACGCCTTTGTCCCATGTCCCACCTATTTGCATGCTGTCCCATCCTCCACAATAGCACTAAAAAGTATAGTGAAAAAATTTGTGGGACACTTTCAGAACAATTCTGATTGTCAATCAGTTAAAGGTCAAAAACTGTCCCACGCCATTGTCCCATGTCCCACCTATTTGCATGTTGTCCCATCCTCCGCAATAGTACTGAAAAGTATGATGCAAAAATTTGTGGGACACTTTCACAATCTTTTTGATTGTCAATTAGTTAAAGGCCCAAAACTGTCCCACGCCTTTGCCCCATGTCCCACATATTTTCATGCTGTCCAGCCCTTCACAATAGTACTGAAAAGTATAGTGAAAAAATTTGTGGGACACTTTCA